>NZ_JARMMC010000029.1:0-50821 GCF_036216745.1 Fictibacillus sp. B-59209
CTGTCCAGAAAGTCGAAAATTGACCTTCAGGCAGCCCCTTTTTGGCTTGAAAAATCTTCAATGAAAAGTTAATTGAAGTGGAAGATGCGAGACTCCTGCGGGACTAGCGTGACAGGTGAGACTCCCGCCGGTGCTTGCACCAAGAGGCTCACCGCACGCCCCGCGGAAAGCGAGCAGCCTGGAACGGAAATCAACAGCTTACAGACTTCTTGGACAGCCCCTTTTCTTGCTTATGAATCACATAGTGATGACAACTTTTCCTTGGGAGTGTCCTTCTGCAAAATACCTGAATGCTTCGGGAACTTCACTCAGCTTATAACTTCTATCAATAACTGGTTTTACTTTGCCGGACTCAAGAAGTTCTTTCATAAAAACCAGATCCTTTTGGTTTTGCCTTTGTAAGATGTTACCCATTTTCTTACTTCCGGCCATTGAAATCCAAGGCCCAAATGCCATGGCTTGGAACATTTGAGCACCGGAACCTCCAACCATAACATAATTTCCATTGGGACTTAATAAACGCTTATAAGCTGAAATCGGCTGATATCCGTTAGCGGCAAGAATCAGGTCATAACTTTCCGCTTTCCGGGTAAAATCCTCCTTTGTATAATCAATGGCATGGTCTGCGCCAATCGACCGGACAATCGTTAGATTTCTTGTACTGCACACAGCCGTTACCTCAGCCCCGAACGATTTGGCGATCTGTACTGCGAAAGTCCCCACACCACCAGAGGCACCATTAATCAAAATCTTTTGCCCCGGCTGAATCTTGCCTTTATCCCGCAGAGCCTGCAGGGCCGTTACTGCCGCCATAGGCACAGCAGCCGCTTCCTCGAAAGATAGATTGGCTGGTTTTAGTGCCAATGTATTTTCGGGAACAGAAACATATTCGGCAAAACCACCCCAGCCACAACGGGATAAATCACCGAACACCTCATCGCCAGGTTGAAACTGCTTAACATCTTTGCCAACCGCTTCAACCCGGCCTGCTATGTCACCACCGGGTATGGAGTATTTAGGTTTTAGAAGACCGAAAGCAAAGCGGGCCAAGAGCGGCTCCCCTTTCAAAAGAACCAGGTTCCCATAATTCACAGACGCAGCATGAATTTTCACCAGTACTTGGTTGTCCTCAGGAATAGGCTTTTCCACCTCTGTTAATTCAAGAACATCCGGCGGACCATATTTGTGATAAACAATAGCTTTCATAACATTCCTCCCTACTAAACTTTGATTTGTTCATTTTTTCTCATGAATAAATAAAAATATCGCTTAAAAAACCTACAAAAGACCCATTAATCTAAAGATATTCGAACTAAGAAGAAGGTAGTCATGCGTGCCAAATTCTTTTAAGGTAAAATAAAAACGATTGTATGAAAAAAATTCAACGTTGTATTAAGTATAATCCTGAAAAATCGGTATTGAAGTACAATGCCGGAGATGCCATTCATTTAAATGAAAAAGATTTCGAATTATTATCGAAGGCTTTTTTTGCTGAAATGGAAAGTGCCTTTATTAATTAATGGACCAAAAATCAAGGAGTGTTCTTTTTCATGGAGATCAAAGCAGATAATCTAACAGGACCTGAAATAGCCAGATTAATAGGGGAGCATCTTCAGGGGATGGAGCTTCATTCTCCGCCAGAAAGCAGGCATGCCCTTAACCTTGAAGGACTAAGGAAACCGGATATTACGTTCTGGAGTGCTTGGGAGGATGGAGAATTATTGGGCTGCGGGGCACTGAAAGAACTGGACCGCCAGCATGGAGAGATCAAATCCATGCGAACGTCGGCTGTCCATTTAAGAAAGGGAGTTGCGAAGCGGATGCTGCAGCACATTATGGAGGAAGCGAAGCGGCGCGGCTATCGGAGGCTCAGTTTGGAAACGGGCTCCATGAAAGCCTTTGAACCGGCAAGGAGTCTTTATGCCAGCTTCGGGTTTCAATATTGTGAGCCATTTGCAGATTACATAGAGGATCCGAACAGTGCATTTATGACAAAAGAATTATGATTTCATTTAAAACCATATAATTTCTTTACGTTTGCTTCAATAAGGCTTTATATACCCTCTTTACACTTTAAAAGTAAAACACTTTAAAGTTTTGAGGAGATGAGCAAATGACGAGGAAAAAGTTTATTTTAGCAACAATTACAGCAGTCATGGTGAGTTCACTATCAAGTTTAGGGATGGGGCAGTCCGTTTCAGCAGCTGAGCAAAACGGAAGTGATTTTGGTCCTGAAGGATTTGATCTCCAGGCTCACCGCGGCGGGATGGGACTTACTGTTGAATCGACGATCGCATCGTTTTCCCATGCACTTGAGCTAGGAGTCAGCACACTTGAACTGGATGTCCAAATTACGCAGGATCATAAAGCGGTTGTTACGCATGACCGTAAAATTTCAAGCGGGAACTGTAAGGATACCAAGCCTGCGTATCCAGGAGATCCGGAGTATCCTTATGTCGGCAAATATATAAAAGATCTGACGCTCAAACAGATTCGTACCCTTGATTGCGGTTCAACCACCAAGCCGCAGTTTCCAGGGCAGGTGACAAGTCCGGGAGCGAAGATGCCATTGCTGACGGAAATCTTCGACCTGGTCAAACGCTATAAGGCAGATAACGTTTGGATGAACATCGAAACAAAGGTGGAAGCTGGTGCTCCCGAGGAGACCGCACCCCGCGAAGAATTTGTCCAAACGGTAGCCCGCCAAGTTCGTGAGGCAGGCATGCTGAATCGGGTATCGATTCAAAGCTTTGACTGGGGTTCACTCATGCGCATGCGTGAAATAGAGCCGAGATTGCCTTTAGTGGCACTTACCAATGGACCGCAGTTTCTTCAGCCTGGCCAGCCGGGAGCCTCTCCGTGGTTAGGCGGAATTGACATTGACGACTTTAACGGGGATTTGGTTGCAGCTGCCCACTCTTTCGGTGCAAACGCAATATCTCCAGTGCATGGCTTTCCGCAGGATGGCAAAGTAACCGATGACAACTATGAGCCTTACGTAACAAAACAAATGGTTGAAAAGGCACATAAAGCAGGGATGAAAGTTATTCCTTGGACGGTTGATGACAAGCCAACAATGAACAAACTATTCAACGACGGTGTAGACGGAATGATTACCGACTATCCGGACCGGCTGCGTGAAGTGATGGCAGAGCATGGCTTGGAGCTGCCTAAGCAATATCCTGCACCAACCAAATAGTTTGCTAGAAAAGAAAGGCGGTATTGCTGAAAAGCATGCCGCCTTTTTTGTTGTGCAAACGTTCAAGCAGCCCATAGGGAGCTTGTATCGTTCTTACTTTAAGTTGAAAATACCCTTCCCAGTTTCCATATTTATTGGCAATGATGAATGTTCATGTGTGATGGTCCAGGATTCGTTTTCTTTTCTTAAACCGAATGTGAATCGATTTGTCAGCTGACGAAGTTTCTCTCCAGATTCGTTGTGAGCAGCGAACGTAACAGCACAATGAACGAAAGCGAGATTCGTATTTTCTTCAACTACTAAATCATTAAAATCTATTTTGAGTACAACACCTTCCTCACGTAAACCACTAAACCAGCCATTCACCATTTCCTTCCATTGGGAAATGCCGATACTCTCCCAGTTTTCCCAACAATCATACACATGTATGTCAGAATTGTATGCAGATAAAAATCTCTCAACATCTTTCTCATATACTGCAGACCGGTAATTTTCCAGAACGTCCTGAACTTTATTTAAACCAACCCTCATGAATTCATCTCCTTTACTTATAAATTTAAGTTTATTTATAACCATTACTATATTCGATGGCCACAACATTCTTCCTTCCTCAACGATCGTGACCCTTAAGTTCAGGATTCTGAAGAACTCTATCACCCCTACTATTTGGCTGAGAAGTACTATTCTTCATTTTATTTCTATCATTCGGTGTAGACAGCAAGATTCTCCAGAGTAGACCTCAAACCAACGTCGTGATCTTCCTTCCGTATTCCTTCAGGCACGTTCTCGCAAATGATGGTAACTTTGGTGCCTGCCGGAACGGCTGCTAATGTCCATGTCATGATCATCTCTCCCGCGAAAACTGGGTCCTCGGACTCGAATTCTACTAACTGCACAATCCGCTCGTTTGGGGTGAACTCCAAGAATCTCCCTTTGACGACGTCAGCATGTTCCGAGGTCTTGCCTTGCGTTGAATGGTCCGTTCCGGTATAGGTTAGGGACATTCGATAGGCACCGCCGGCCCGAGCGTCAAACTCGCAGATATTGCCTTTCATTCCTTTCGGTGGAAGCCACGCAATCAGAGCTCCCGGAACCAAGAATGCCTTATAGATAGTATGTGGTAATGCCTTTATAACCCTCGAAGAGAGTCAGTTCTCTTCTTGCTTGATGCATTTGTCATGACTTGAACCTCCTTTTTGGTAGTTCGTTCAGGTCTTGATGACTTCTGCGCTATCCACATAATACCATATGCCAATCAGCCTTCTACACGCCCTGAAGGTACACATCTGTCGGATACAAACCAGTTGGAATCAAGCCTTTGACCCGAGCATATCGATAGAAATGAAGAACTTGTAAAGCATTCATGTGAAATTCCCGCTGTAATTTTTGTTATCATTTACCTGAAACTACTCTTTCGTGATGGAGGATATTCAATTGATAAAGAATAAAAGATTACTATACATCTCCTTCGTTTTTATGGTTGTCTCGATGGCTTTAAATTTCCCGTTTCCAAACGCAAGTCCCTATGGCGAAGAAATGGTTTCAGTTTTAGATCGGTCCGTTGAGACCGTGAATGGTTTAAATGTTGTTGGGTTGACTTCATTAGGAGTATTAATTGCAGGGCTTTATTTTCTTGTGCAATCATTGGGGAAATATCATGCACGATTTGTAATCCTGGCTTGTCTGGTTTCAATGCTTGCTCCTCATTATTTAGCAAATTCCTTTCAGAAACACTTTGCAACAGGCATCTACGCCATTTCTTATAAAAGTGATAAAGGCAATTGCCATTTTGAAATGGCGAAGAAAACGACATTGCATGCGGTATGTAAACTTCCTCTGATAAATTACAGTCAAAAGGATGTTCGATTTACGGTAGAACTTAGGGAAAAGAACGGAGATAACGATATAAAGAAAATGTTCTCGCTTTTAAACGCCAATGCCCCTTATGACGTCATGTTAAGAGCAGGAGAAAGTAAATCCATAAAAATTGAAAGAGATATTGATGTATCACATATAAAGAATCATTTGGAAAGCGGGGAATTAACTTCAGTCAATATCATCATTAAATCGGGGAAAAAGACGAGAAAATTATGAGTAGAAACGGTGTGATAAAGAATGAAGTTTTATATCGCCTCAAGCTTTAAAAATATACCAAGTGTGACTTATGTTAGTGAAAAGCTGAAAAGCAAGGGCTTTATACATACCTATGATTGGACGAAAGAAAGAGCCTCAACGATTGAAGATTTAAAGGATATCGGGCAAAAGGAAAGGGAGGCTGTGATCGAAGCTGATTTTTTAGTCGTGCTGCTCCCCGCAGGAAAAGGAAGCCATATCGAACTTGGAATTGCACTGGGCACAGGCAAAAAAGTATATCTTTATTCACCAAATGAAGCAATCTATGACTTTGAAGCAACGGGTACGTTTTATCACTTGCCTGAAGTGGAGCATGTAATGGGGACGCTCGATGATTTAGTTTTTATTCTTACAGGTTCTTCTTAAAAATCGGGGGGTCATTCGATGTTTTTTGTGCAAATGTCAGGTTTTCCGGGTTCCGGCAAGTCCACACTTGCTCGAGAAATAGCAAAAAGATCGGGAGCAGTCATTATTGATCATGACATCGTAAAGTCTGCTTTATTGTATAGTATGGAGGAAATCCAAATAGATTCAAGGGCAGCAGGCAGGGTTTCCTATGAAATTGAATGGGCGTTGATTGACTTTCACTTATCCCAAGGACATGCTGTTATATTGGATAGTCCTTGCTTGTATGATGAAATGGTTGATAAGGGAACAGCACTTGCTGAAAAATATCATGTGAAATACAGGTACGTGGAGTGCTGCCTTGATGATCTAAGTAAAATAAACGCCAGGCTGAAAAACCGTAAACAAATGATCAGCCAAATAAAAGATATTAAGTCTGAAGCTGCCTTTGAAGAAACGATGGGAAACAGCAAAAAACCAGCCAATCATCAGTGTCTTGTTGTTGACACTGGACAGCCTTTAGAAAGTTACATTGCCGAGGTTATGAACTACATTAACGAGTGAAAAAGGGGATGGAAATAGAGGTGGCTCGGTTGTTCGGGAGAAAATTCGATCAGTTCTACATGTAATTTTGAAGCAATATATGTACCATCCACCCAAGTTTAAGAACTCGACAAAAATAGTAGATTTACTCGTAAAAATATGGAGCACCTAGTGATTTAATGATCAAGTGGCCTTTTTGGCGACCCTCAAATGGCTTGTGCAGAACCGTTACTTGCGGTTCGACACATGTTACTTGCGAAAATGATGAGTTTACTTGCAGAAATCCTCCATTTACTTGCGAAAACCCAGCTTTTACTTGCAGAACGCATCATTTTCATAAAAAATCGATCTGCCATACGCGTGCACCCATTGCGAGAGCGAGGCTAAACAGTATAGGACTTAGATTACGAAAACTAATTCGAAGGACCTGGGGGCGGAGGATTGTTTTATTAATATTGACGCTAAGGATCAGCTGCATGCTTGTTTAGAGAGTATGTATTGTCTTCAAAGAGAACTCAAAATTCAAAGGTATTCATTGCCCATACAAGATAGACATATACTGAATGGATACTTGTGATCGGATGAGAAAGGAGCTATCACCTTTGACAAAATATCGGATCATGACCTTTGATGGAGGCGGTACCCTAGGTGCTTTAAGTTTACAGCTTTTGAATAGACTGGCTCAGCAAAATCCAAAATTAATTAGTCGGACCCATGTTTTCGCGGGAAATTCAATCGGTTCATTTACTGCCCTTGCGTTGGCAAGTGGGAGATCACCGAAGGAGACTTTCCAGTTCTTTAAGGAAAAAATCCTGCCGGCATTCAGCATTTCCCGACCAGGTGGACCTGTGTTTAATCAACAATTGCCATATTCTGGTTTCATTAAAGCGGTACGAACATTTTTTCCATCAGATCTTCGTCTCAAAGACTTAAAAAGACGAATTGTTGTCCCTTCATTTCAATTATTCTCACCGGAGCTGAATCGTTGGACTCCTGTGCTATTCCACAACTTCCCTGGCTCTCCCTATTTAAATGAAAAAGCGAGTGATGTGATACTGCGGAGCAGCGGTGCTCCCGCAACGCAACGAGCCTATCAAAACTACGTGGATGGGTATACAGTAGCAACCAACCCCAGTACAGCCAGTATCGCGTTTGCAGTGGGTAAAGCCAAAGTGCCGTTAGATCAAATTGCGGTATTATCCATTGGAACAGGTGAAGCCCCGACTCAGTTAAGAAGAGATACGAAGGGGTGGGGAATGGTGAGTGCAGATAACATACGCCCCGAAAATCTGAAGAACCTTCCTCCAAATTGGGGAGTCCTTTTGGACCGATCGCCCAATGAACCCTTACTGCCATTTCTTCAGATTGTCGCGGGTGGAAATGGTTACTATGAATCCATGGTCAGTTCTAATCTTCTGGGAAATCGTTTTTTTCGGTTAGATCCACGGATTCCTAACTTCTCCAAAACGGACCCTGCCGTGGTTCCGGCTGTCATTGAAATTGCGAACAAAACCAATTTACAGCCTGCCGTTCAATTTATAGAGAAAAACTGGAACTAATAGTACTTACATCTCCTTAACTTTCAACTTTCCCCCACGAAAAACAGCTAAAAGCAGTGTGATTTCACCTCCGAAATCCACTGCTTTTAGCTGTTTTTATACAATACCTACTGCGGGAGCCATGATTTTTCAGTTAAAACGAAATAACGCCGTATCCCATCATTACAATGACGACGAGCAGGATGATCAATACAATCCACATCGCAGGCATCGGGCTGCCTTTGCGTTTGCGGGCAACGAGCATTTCCATAACACCGATCAAGACGATCGCGAGTACGCCTTTTAGGACGTAAGTTAGCGGGAAGTGAAGGATGGATAGCATCCATACCCCTGTAACGATCATGATGAGGTAGAACAGACGCTGCAGCATGAGCGTGATCTTTTGGCTCTTTGTAAAGTAGGTGATCAGGAACAAGATGACCATAATCGCCCATGAACCCGAGTGAGTATGTAATAGCGCATTAAACATTGGTTTTCCTCCTTTTAAACGTAATAACCGTATAAGTGCATATGAAACAATTCACATATTCATAGTATCGGTTCCCATCTGTTAAAACAAGGGAAAGCCATCAACGTCCCAAAAATGTTCAAATGTGGTGCCAGGCACCATTACAATAGCAGACTCCCCGCGATAAGCGCTCCAACTGCAAGCGGAATCTGCAGCACCATTCCGGCCGCTAAATATTTGGCTAACTCCACGCCATGAACTTTATTCATCGATCTCCATGCCCAGATCGAATAAGGGAAAATGATGAGAACAGCCGTGGCCACCCCGGGGGTATAGCCTCTAAAGTACAGTGCTTGTAGCACATGCGTCACACCGTTCATAAAAAGCGTCGAAGCCAACAGCAGAAAAAGCGGCTGGCCCGAGTGGCGGTTTTTCGTAATATACGAGCACAATCCCACAATAACAAACAGGATGAGCAGGACGCTCATCGCAAACGTACCCGTGGTCATCTGGCTGACCGGCAGTCTGTTAAATGGCGCCTCTTGGCGGTGTGCGCCCAGAAACGCTTTAATGGTTAACGTCTCCTCGGCATCATGAACGATAAAAGCGGCAGGAAAGAGCCAGATCAGCTTCATTGAAATCGTGGATCTGGTACCCGCCTGTTTCTGTTGATTCAGTTCTGCCCTAGTCATCCAGCATTTTATACATCATGATGTCATCCACATATTTGCCATCGATATAAAATTCATTCACCAGCAGACCTTGTTTGATAAAGCCGTACTTTTCATAAAAACGAACGGCTTTCGGGTTTGTCGCCATCACCCGGAGTGACAGCTTCTTTTTGCCGAGGCGCTTCATCCAGTCTTCGCCGGACTTCATTAATTCCTGAGCGACACCTTGACCCTGAAAATCAGGATGGATGGCCAATGCCAGCTCAGCGACATGCTTGTTGCTGTCGAGCGGGGTAGGGATACGGTAGGAAAAATAGCCGCAGATCCGGTCACCGGAAAGGGCCAGGAGCTGGCTGCCTTCTGGACAGTGCTGGGCATATTCTTCAGTCGAATGCCAATAGATTTCAGCCGGAGCGGTATTTGTATTCCATACAAGGTTCTCCAGTTCAACCAGCTGCGGAAAGTCAAAGCGGCTGGACAGACGAAAGGTAAGATTGGTGATAGTCATCATATTCTCTCCTTCAAAGATTTCCACCCTTCTACTTCGTGCTTTTCATCATAAAACCCTTCTTCTTTTGACAAGTGAAGAAGAGTGTGAGATGATTTAACTAACGAACATTAGTTAGGTGATGAGATATGACAGCAGATAAAATTAAAGCAGCAGCACTTGCCCATTTTGCGAACCACGGCTACAGCGGGGCATCTCTATCGGGAATTGCATCCGACGTTGGAATTAAAACACCGTCGATCTATGCCCATTTTAAAAACAAGGATGAATTGTTTTTAGCGGTGACAGAAGAGGCGATCGTACACGAATGGGAAAAGGCAACCGCCTATTTTAACGACAGCTGCCTTTCGTTTAGAGAGAAGCTGTACGGATTTTTACAGCTGCAAATGGAAAACTACGAGCAGGATGAGCGGGCAAAATTTTGGCTGCGCACGTCGTTTTTTCCCCCAGAACATTTGGAGGAACAACTGATGGATCATGTGTACAGCTATCTGGATAAAATGGAGAGTCTGCTGCTTCAGGAATTTAAAGAAGCGAAAGAACCCGGGCTTCAGGAATTAAACATCAAGCAGGCGGCCAAAGCGTACATCGCGCTTCTGGACGGCGTGTTTGTGGAGATGCTCTATGGCGGAGAGGGAAGCGCGGAAGAACGCCTTGAAGCATCATGGTATATGTACGAACGCGCGTTATTCAACTAAGAGGTGAACAGAAATGAATCGATATTGGACATTGGTCATCATGGGAGGCATTCTGGAGGTGCTGTGGGTCAGCGGACTGAAGCATGCGGATTCTGCCCTCGGATGGATCGGAACCGGACTTGTGATCGTCGTCAGCTTTTTTCTGATGATCCCATGCCTGGGTAAACTGCCGGTCGGTACGGTGTATGCCGTCTTTACCGGAATCGGAACCGCAGGAACCGTGCTGGCGGAGATGCTGTTCTACGGGGAACCGGTCAGCTGGGCGAAAATTTCACTGATCGCGCTCTTGCTCGCCGGAGTTATGGGTCTAAAAGCCGTAACGGGAGAACCGAAAGAGAAAGGGAGTGAAGCGTAATGGGCTGGCTGTATGTGGTGCTTGCCGGAGGCTTTGAAGTCTTGGGGGTCATTGGCCTGAACAAGGTGAGCCAGAAGAAAAGCTTTATGACGTTCCTTTTTCTCATACTCGGATTTGCCTGCAGCTTCTCGCTTCTGTCCCTCGCCATGGAAACCCTGTCCATGGGAACCGCCTATGCGGTATGGACGGGAATCGGTACGGTCGGCGGTGTGCTTGTCGGCATGCTCGTGTACGGGGAATCACGGGACTGGAAACGCATTTTATTTATGGCGATGGTGCTGAGCGCGGCCATTGGTCTGAAGGTAATTTCATAAAAATTTCCTTTTTTGAGTTTTGCTTTTTTTATGGGGAATCACTATAATAAGAGTTGGTAATAAACAGTCCAAATTCGGGCTGTTTTTTCTGGTTAGAGCGTATCATGTTTATAAGAAACCAATAGAAAATAAATCAGGTGAAAAGTATGAAACGAGCACGATTAATATACAATCCAACATCAGGAAGAGAAGCGATCAAGAAGCAGCTTCCTTATATTTTAGAGCGGCTTGAAATTGCAGGCTACGAAACGTCCACCCATGCAACGACACCGGAGGAAGGCAGTGCGACCCGTGCAGCCAGGCTAGCCGGTGAACGCGGCTTTGACCTTGTTATCGCAGCCGGCGGGGACGGAACCATCTATGAGGTAGTCAACGGTCTTGCCGATCTTGAACACCGTCCGAAGCTCGGACTCATTCCGGCGGGAACGACGAACGACTTTGCCCGTGCCCTTGGCGTGCCAAGAACGATTGAAGGCGCGTGTGACGTCCTTTGTCAGGGTGCTGAAATGCCGGTCGACATCGGAAAAGTGAATGATAAGTTCTTCATCAACATTGCAGGCGGCGGCCGTATTACCGAGCTGACGTATGAAGTGCCGAGCAAGCTGAAGACGATGATCGGGCAGCTCGCCTATTTCCTCAAAGGCATCGAGATGCTTCCGTCCATCCGTCCGACGTACGTTGAGATCGAGTATGACGGCAAGCTGTTCCAGGGCGAGATCATGCTGTTCCTCGTGGCCAACACGAACTCCATCGGCGGTTTTGAAAAACTCGCGCCGACGTCCGAGTTCAACGACGGCATGTTTGACCTTATTATATTGAAGAAAACGAATCTGGCTGAATTTGTCCGTATCGCGTCCATGGCGCTAAAAGGTGACCATATCAATGATGATCATATCATCTACACGAAAGCGAACCGGATCAAAGTACGGCCAACCGATAAAATGCAGCTCAACCTGGACGGTGAATTCGGCGGACTCTTGCCGGGCGAATTTGTGAACCTTCGCCACCACTTCCAGATGCTCGTGCCAAAAGAGCGCGTGAAACTAACAGAGGATGAGGCTCTATAACTAGAGCCCCATCTTTTCTTTTTGCCCGTTACGGGGAGAGTGATGTGGGTATACTCTTGCTAGAGCGGAAGGGATTTGCGGGTATGGAATGGGTGACCAGCTTGGAGTTGTGATCCTTTAACTAAGCGAGCTTAGTTACGGTTCACAACTCGGCTGGTCATTTGCTTCACAAATCTCCTGGCTCATGCTTCGCCAGCGTCCCATTCCAGTCTATATAGAAGAAAAAGATTTGTCGTCTCTTTCAGGCATCAGTTTGCGATGAGTAATTGGAAGAGGACTCAAACTAATGTTTAAATTAAACGACTGTTTAATTAAACGATCGTTTAACAAGAGAAGAGTTGTGCTACAATCAGGAAAGAACTGAAGATAAAGGAACGATGTCTAATGACAAAGGCAAATGTGCCGGTCTCAAAAAATGAAATCATAGATGTGGAATTCGTGGATTTGACCCATGACGGAGCCGGAGTGGCGAAAGTCGATGGGTTTCCGCTGTTTGTACCGAACGGTCTGCCGGGCGAGAAAGCCAAGATAAAGGTCGTTAACGTGAAAAAAGGATACGGCTTTGGCCGATTGATGGAACTAACCGAAGAAAGCGGGCAGCGGATCGAACCGCCATGCCCGATCTATAAATGGTGCGGAGGCTGCCAGCTTCAGCATCTGTCATACGAAGGCCAGTTGGAGTTCAAACGCAAGCAGGTCGAGGACGTGCTGCAGCGGATTGGAAAACTGGAAAACGTTCCGGTGCTTCCAACGCTTGGCATGGGAGACGAGCCTTGGCGCTACCGCAACAAAGCCCAGGTGCCGGTCGGTGAACGTGAGGGCCGTCTGATCACAGGCTTCTATCAAAAGCGAAGCCATGAGATCGTGGAGATGGACAGCTGCATCATTACAGGAGATACGGCCGATGAAGCAATCCAGGCGGTCAAGGACATCCTGAACAAGTACGGCATTTCTCCGTATGAAGAGAAGCGCCACAAAGGAATCATCCGCCACATTATCGCCCGCTTCGGTAAAACAACGAACGAGCTGATGATCGTCCTCGTGACGAATGGAAAAGAACTGCCGAACCGAAAAAAAATCGTGGATGATATCGTATCGACGATTCCACAGATTAAATCGGTCGTGCAAAACGTGAACACACGGCGTACAAACGTGATCTTCGGAGACGAAACGAAAGTCCTCTGGGGCTCTGAATATATTTACGATTACATCGGCGACATCAAATTCGCCATCTCCGCCCGCTCGTTCTATCAGATCAATCAGCAGCAAACGAAGGTTCTGTACGGTCAGGCCCTGAAATACGCGGAGCTGACTGGTGGCGAAACGGTCATCGACGCCTATTGCGGCATCGGAACGATTTCTTTATTCCTGGCGCAAAAAGCGAAAAAGGTATACGGCGTAGAAATTGTACCGGAAGCGATAGAAGACGCCCGCCGAAACGCCGAACTGAACGGGATGGACAACGCCGAGTTTGCGGTTGGTGAATCCGAAGTCGTCATTCCAAAATGGAAAGAACAAGGCATCACACCAGACGTCATTGTCGTCGACCCGCCGAGAAAAGGATGCGACGAAGCCCTGCTTCAAACTATTATTGAAATGAAGCCGAAGCGCGTGGTGTATGTGAGCTGCAATCCATCAACATTGGCGAGGGACATGAGGATTTTGGAAGACGGCGGATTCAAAACAGTGGAAGTCCAGCCGGTGGACATGTTTCCGCAGACGACGCACGTTGAGGTAGTATCGCAGATGATTTTAAAAGAAGAAGCAGGCTCCCGTTAAGGGGAAAACCTGCTTCTATTCAAATGTTGGGGCGGCAAATCGGTAATGAATTACAGGTGTGCCGTCTTCTTTTACATCGATCCGATTAATCAGGTGATGAAAAATTTTGTGTTAATTCATCAAAGTCTAGAAATTGGAGAAGCTCTTGTTTTAGTTTGTCGATATTATCCATGACTGTCTCACTTTCCAGTATTGAGAGCATTTCATTTTTCTTTTCCGAAAGTTGAGCAAGTTCTTGATTGTTATCTTCCACCATCTCCAAATACTCGTCATGTGTGATTTTTTCATCGGCGAGCATATTGATGAATTTCTTTTTTCGAGTTTTTAACATTTCGATTTGCTTGTTGAACTTATCCATCTTTTGTTGGATATCCTTCTTTGATTTCTTCGACTTTGCTTCCAACTCTTTCAAATACTGTTCTTTATCAATTTCTTGAACGAGTTTTCGTATATCATACAAAATCGTTTCTTTAAGATGCTCCTCTTTAATCGTGTGAGCGCTACAAGCTTTTTTACCATGACGAGCATAATTGCAGCAAATGTAACCACTCGGTCGATTACTCCTATACCACATTCCCTTTCCGCAATCCGCGCAAGAAAGAATGTTCGTAAATAAGTGAAGCTTCGGTGCTGTAATGAATTTCTTCCGCTGCTTCATCAAATTTTGCACGGCTTCAAACATATCTCGTGAGATGATGGGTTCATGAGTATTCTCAATGATATACATATCATCTTTGTCTTGATTCTTTCGTTTTTTACTTGTAACACTTACTGTGGTGGTGCGCCCTTGAACTAAATCCCCAACGTAATGAGGGTTTGTGAGAATGAGCTTGATCGTGGAATCATTCCATTTGTTACTCGCATTTTTCTTCCCAGCAACATCAGCTGGTGTTTTGACACCTTCATTGTAAAGTCGTCGTGCGATACTTTCGCGACCGCTTCCTTCAGGGTACTCCTTGTATATTCGTCGGACAATATCAGGCGTCCCAGTTTCCTAGTTCTTCAAACCACTCCATGTAAGGGTAGCGTCAGGAAAATGCGGATTTACAACGATAAGGAAATCCCAAATTAAAAAGCCCAACTTCTCTGCAAATCAAAATAGAGAAATTGAGCTTTTTTAGTTACTTCATTTATTTATGGAATTCATTAACTGGAAGAAGTATTCAGGTTTATGAGTCTTATTCAGGTTATACCATGAATGTAATGTATCTGATGCAAATACATCTAATTTTTTCAGTACTTCCATCGCAAATTCAAGAGGAGCTATTCCTGATGCAGTAACTAAATTCGCATCAGATACCGCAGATCCCATCTCATAGAACTTTTCTCCTTTATAGTTAGGACAAACCATTTTAGTGTATTCTAAATTATTACTTGTATGCTTTCTAGTATCTAAGTATCCCATATTCGCAAGGGCCTCAGTTGCACCACAAATTGCAGCAACAATAGTGCCAAGCTTTAAAGCTTGGCCAATTCTTTCCAAGATAGGCTGATGAATTTCTTCACTCCAAGTAGTCCCTCCTGGTAAAATTAAAAGATCTTTACTCTCAAGAGTACATTCATCAAGGGAAATATCTGGTTTTATGCTCAGTCCTCCCATCGTAGTAATCATTTCTTTATTAGCTCCTACTGTAATTACTGTTAAAGGTGATAAATCTTTTTTGAAATATCTTCCTGAGTTTAGTTCAGCAATTAAATATCCATATTCCCAGTCCGACATTGTATTAAATACATATAGAAAAACTTTTTTTGTTTGCATCCAATAACACTCCCAATCACAATTGATACAGCAATTATAATAAAACTTCCCTGACAGCTATCGTCAGGGAAGTTATCATACTTGATGAAATTTTATTAATTCCGACAGAACTTCAACAAGTCTTTTCTTAAGACTTATTGGCTCAATAACTTTAATCGATTTATTGTACGGTAAAAGTAGATAAGGTACATATGTATGTATTATATCTTTTTCAAGAAGAAAAACGGCTTGATTTGAAGTCCGTTCTTGTAAATAATGTCCTAAAAACCAATGTTGGCAAATATCATTCAGCGTACTTTCATTTCCATTAATAACTAAAGAAGTAATCCCTTCCTTATCTTCTATAGTTGGAAGAAGATTTTTTATAAAAAAGTCACGTGCTGAAAAATTTTCTGGCCGGTTAAACTTATTTTCGGTTAGCATGAGACTTTCAATTCGATCTACTCTAAAACTACGGATATCATTCCTAAGATGACAAAATCCAATCACATACCACTTATTATTCCAATAGATAATTCTGTACGGATCGACCAATCTATCATTTAATTGCTTTTCGCCGCTTTTATGGTAAAGAATTTTTACTGAGTACCCGTCAGCTACGGCCTGCTCCAACTCCTTCAAAAAAGGTTCCGTAGAGAGTGAACTTAATCGACTTATTACTTCAAGACTAGTTAAATGTTGGTTTAACTTTGTTTCCTGCTCTTGATTTGAGTATTTACTTAGTTTTGAAATGGCCCTATTTAGTGCTTCACCTCCATAATACCCGGCTTCTTCTGCAAAAACAGCAGCGTGAAATAGTGAAGTTTGCTCCTCAATATCAAAAAAAAGAGGAGCCTCAATAAAATGGTTCATTAAAGTGTATCCACCGTTATGTCCTGGTTCTGAAATGATAGGTACGCCACTTATTGAAATTGTATCAATATAACGATACACAGTCCTTATATTCATCTCTAACTTTTCTGAAATTTGTTTTGCAGTAATTTTTTCACCTGAACGAAGCATCCATAGAATGGCTAACATATTGTCAATTTTAGGCATATAACTCCACCTCTATATGAAACTTATTTTCTATTATATATTTCCTATTTTTTGGTATGAACCATCAACTTTTCCTTTCCGATGGCTTTCTATATAATGAGGCCCTAGACACATTCGTAATTTCACAAATTTGATTTACAGTCATATCTCCCTCTTTATAAAGCTTAACCGCATAATTCAATCTTGCATGATTTTTATGGTACATCTTTAACAGACCTTTAAAATTTCCTTCTTTCTTAGCCGGTTCAATCGAATAACGCCAACAGAAGCCTTTAATTATTTTTAGAGATTCTCACTTAGATGTCAATACAATTCAATGTAAAAAAACTCCAGATTCACTAAATCATCTTCTCCATTAAGATATGGTATGTTTATTTTACAATGAACATGTAAGGGAGAACCGATGAACAAAACAGACCGTTTGTTAGCCATCGTACTGAATTTACAACGTAAAGACGTTGTACGGGCCGGAGATTTAGCAACCCAATTTGAAACTAGCGTGCGAACCATCTACCGCGACATCCAAGCACTGTGTGAAGCCGGCGTACCGATAATAGGAGCCCCTGGGACAGGATATTCCCTTATGAAAGGCTATTTCCTGCCCCCAATTAGTTTTACGGTTCCAGAAGCCGTGAGTTTGCTGATTGGAACGGACTTTATCGAACAACAATTTGATGATGATTATCGTGTCAAGGCTCAAGATGCCCGCGGCAAAATTGAGGCCATTCTTCCTGAGAGCGTACTCGATGAAACATTTCGTGTACGCAAGGCTATCCGTTTGCTCATTTCTGATAAGCATCTTAATCAGTCAAAAGAAAAAGAATATCTAGAAAAGATCCGTCGAGCGATATTAGATGAGAGAAAGATTGGATTTCATTATTCAAAAAGACATGCAGATTCGGAGGGGAAACGACATAGTGTTCGTGTCGTTGCTCCCTATGGATTGGTGCTAGTTGAAGGATCCTGGATGCTCGTAGCCCGGTGTGATCTGCGCCAAGAAATTCGTCATTTTCGCTTGTCCCGGATGACAGAATTGATAGATTTGGGGGAACGATTCGAATTACCAATACATTTTAACTTAAGGGAGTACACCCCTCTGGATGATCGACACTTACTCGTCCGCCTTCGATTTAACAATGAAATCGCTGATAAGGTGAAGGAATCAAACTTTTATTACATAGAGGATATGGAAGAGCATCAAGATGGATTTCATGTGGTCTTACGTGTTCGTCACTTGGACGAAGTGTTGCAATGGGTCCTTGGTTGGGGGAGTGATGCATTTGTTTTGGAACCTAAATCACTCCGAAATGTGATTCGTGAGGAAGCCCAAAAAATCTTAAAACGCTACTGACATACTGGTGTCAGTAGCATCATTTTATAATCGGAGTAAGTAAACATAAAGAGGTGAGAGATAGGAAGGATGGTAACTGTGAATTTTGCTTCTGTACGTATCATTACCGACGACGTGGATCGTCTTGTCTATTTCTATGAAAAAGTCATGGGTGTTTCGGCGGAACGCCCTGCGCCTGTATTTGCCGAACTTGTTGTGCCATCGTGTACCCTTGCGATCGGCCATTCGCAGACGGTACCACTGTTTGGAACTGGTTCCGCAGTGGCGGCCGATAATCACTCTGTCATTATTGAGTTTCGCGTCCATAATATTGATGCCGAATACGAGCGCTTGAAACCGTTTGTAGACGAGTGGGTAAAGGAACCGACCACGATGCCATGGGGAAACCGTGCTATGTTGTTCCGTGATCCCGACGGAAACCTAGTTAACCTCTTCGAGCCGGTGACCGAGGAGGCTATCAAACGGTTCAGCCGAAGGGGTTGAAGGAAAAGTTTGAGTAAGCATAAGGTGAATACTACTACACCATTGCTATCTGCCATCACCATCCAAGCCACGTTGAGGTAGTATCGCAGATGATTTTAAAAGAAGAAGCAGGCTCCCGTTAAGGGGAAAACCTGCTTCTATTCAAATATTGGGCGGCAAATCGGGTAATGGTCATCGGTATGTTGCTTTTTTTTACATCAATCCGATTGAACAGGCTAATACTGTAAAGCTGATGAACCTTATTTAAGAGCTGTGTTTCCGTGCCCAAGCGCCTTGCAATTTACTGAGTAGCACAATTTGACCAATATGATATGCGCCGTGCATGGCTAAACTCTTCATTTCAAGCACTAATGGATAATCTTCTCCGGGGACCTGTCTGTACATATCTTCATGTTCTGATCTTGCCAGTGTTTTTTCAAGTTCACGATGAACATAAAAGTATTCTTGCTTGGTTTCCTCCCAATTTTCTAATGTCTCTGTCGGTAATCGGAATGTAGATTTATTATTTTCTGCCTGCGGTTCATTCTCTGTTTCACCAAGAAATCGCATCAGATATCTCTTTTCATAGAAAAGTAAATGACAAACCAATTCCCAAATGGAATTCATTTCTCCATCCGCTGGTTTCCACATGGCTTGTTCAAAAGTGATATCCTCCAGCACTTTTTCAAGCGGTGGAAACCATTCCTCTTTATCTAAGCAGCTTGCCCATTGCTCTAACAAAAGCGTCTTTGCTTCCATTTGCTATTCCCTCCCATTTAATTCCTTTAATAGATCATCCATCGGTCAAAATACATTTGCGGCATGTGTTTTGGCATAACTTACATTTCCAGATGAACCATCTCATTACCTTCTTATTTTTCTCTTGACTCTTGCTGCACCCTTATATAAACATTAAGATAAACAACAACCATATTGGGCCAGTTTGATTCTTGTATGACGCAAAGCTGTCCCAGTTAGAGTCCGCAGCCACATTTTAAAAAGTCAGAAGAAGCAAACGTCAGACACACAAAAAGATGAGGAGTTGAAGGTTATGAAACTTTTGCTTACATCTGGAGGCATCAAAAACAAAAGCATACATGACGCGTTGGTTGACATGCTGGGCAAGCCGATTGCCGAGTCTAGCGCTCTTTGTATACCCACTGCGGTGTACGCCATACCCGGTGGTGCAATGAACGCATGGAAGTTCTTGAATGGACAATCCGGCGCACCGATGTGTGAGCTGGGCTGGAAGTCAATGGGGGTGCTGGAACTCACTGCGCTGCCGAGCCTCAGTAAAGAGCATTGGATTCCTATGGTCAAGGAGACTGACGTTCTGTTAGTGGATGGCGGTGATCCATTGTATTTGAGTTATTGGATGCGGCAGTCCGGACTGGCAGAACTCTTGCCGTCGCTGCGTTCAGTGTATGTGGGACTGAGTGCCGGGAGCATGGTGATGGCGCCGAACATCGGGGAATTCTTCGTTAATTGGACTCCACCCAGCGGAGGCGATGAAGGGCTGAATCTGGTGGATTTTGCGATGTTCCCGCATCTGGAGCACGAGATGCTGCCGTATAACACGATGGCTAATGCAGAGAAATGGGCAGCCGGGATACAGGGGCCTGCGTATGCAATGGATGATCAAACCGCCATCAAAGTGATCGATGGAGAGGTCGAAGTTGTATCCGAAGGCCAGTGGAAACTGTTTGCTCCATGACCTTACTCTGCTGCTAGTTTCTTGGAGGTGCAATCTCGAATGCAACGTACTTCAAAGCCTAAGTGAAAAGCAAATTTAAAAGCGGGAGCCCTTTGTGGCTGTCCGCTTTTTTGTGTTATTCATTTTGTATGATTTTAGCCAATAGGATAAAGCCGTTTAAGCAAAGTCCGTTAAAATCATGATCTGGAAAACTGCTGCCTCGGCAGCATCACATGGTTTCTAATTGAGATAGCGGCCAGGCCGAAGAGCAATGACAGGATTCCGGCCAGGCCGATGTATTGGATACCCATTTCTGTTATGAGCAGCCCGCCTGCAGCTGAACCCAAGGTTGTTCCAAAGTTGCAGGAGGATATAAATAACCCGTTAGCAAAATCAGGTGCTTCGGGAGCTGAAGACATAATCAAGTATTGATTAATATTGGCCATGATTCCACCAGCCAGTATGCCCCAGATGAAAGTGATCGGCAATGGAAGGCAGCAATCCGATAACTCCCATTTCGGTATTCAAGATGCCGAAAACTCCGATGGTCAATATGAAAATCAACAAATGATTTCGTTTAGCCAAAGAAACAACTCCTCTCCAATTTCATAAGTTGACCCCAAAGAGAAACAAGGGGGCAACTTTCTAGATATCTTTATTTTAATTTGCTGTATTCCTCATCTGTGACGGGTTCCAGCCATTCCGGTGTACCTGCAGTGATGGCAATGTGTTCAAACCAGCTGTCTTTTGCCGCGCCGTGCCAGTGTTTTACACCATCATGGGTGACGATGACGTCTCCTGCTTTTAAGAATTGAGCGGGTTTACCTTGTTCCTGGTACCACCCTTCACCGCCAGTTACTAATAAAAGCTGAAATCCATCCCGGTGAATGTGCCAGTTATTTCTGCATCCTGGTTCAAAAGTTACATTCCCAACGCCAACACTTACTTCAGGATCCGCAATCAATGTTTTAAGATAACTTTGTCCCGTAAAATAGCGGGCAAAGGCTTCATTTTTTTCGCCTGATGGAAAAATCACACCATTTTTTACTTCTTCATGTTTTGCCATTTTCAATTCCTCCTGATTTCGTTAAATGGATTTGAGAAAGAAAATAAAAGGCTGCCGAGGTTTTCCCGGCAGCTAAGCCTACATCAAAATGGCTCTTCGTTTTATTTATAGTGCAATGATTACCACGGCTGGCTTGTCGGTCCAATCGTAAACTCATTGATGTTCGTATCTTCCGGCTGATCAATCGCAAATGCCACAACATGGGCCACCCGGTCAGGTGTAATTCCATATTGTTCGTACAGCGCAGTCATTCCTTCTGAAGTATTCTTATCTGAAATGGTATCCAGCAATTCCGTATGGATCGCTGCCGGATAAATCGTTGCTGTACGAATGTTGGTGCCTTCCTGGGCAGATTCCATACGCAAGACTTCCATCAGATCACGAACCGCCCATTTGGTTGCGCCATAAACTGCACCGCCCGGATAAGCTTTAAGCCCGGCTACGGATGAAGTAGTGATGATGTGTCCAGACTTTTGCGATGTAAATGTCGGCAATACGGCGGCAATTCCATTCAATACACCTTTTATATTAACGTCCACCATCAGGTTCCACTCGTCCATTTTTAATTGAGAAAGCGGTGAATTGGGCATGATTCCAGCGTTCAGGAAGATCACATCCACACCGCCAAAAGTGTCTTTCGCCAGTTGAACCAGCTGCTGGCTATCTTCTGGATTAACCACATCTGTGACGCGATAAACGGCTTGTCCGCCATTCGATTTAATTTCTTCAGTCAATCGTGCCAAACGGTCCTCACGTCTTGCGCCAAGTACCACCTTTGCGCCTTTCTCAGCCAAGAGCTTTGCCGCAGCCTCCCCAATGCCTGAACTTGCGCCTGTAATGATAACAACTTTATTTTTAATGGACATTCCAATTACCATCCTTTCAAGTAAAATAAACTACGATTGATGTTTTCTCGACATCTGTCTATAATTTAAAATAGAAATACAAGCCAAACAATCGTTAATTTAATCCGATTCGTTGTTTACACAACAAATTCATATAGATTGTCGACTATCTCTCAAGAAAGGTATGGTTAATAAACAATGGCAAAAGTGGATAGAAGGGTTGCCAGAACCCAAGACGCAATAAAAACAGCATTCCTTGAATTGATGTCCGAGAAAAATTTCGACAGCATCACGATCCAGGATATTTCGGACAGGGCAAACGTCAACCGAGCAACAGTGTATCTTCATTACCTGGATAAATACGATTTGCTGGATAAGATCATAGAGGAGCATATCCAGAACATGGCCAGCCTTTGTGAGGAAGATGCGGATATGGAGTGGATTGAAGCGACAGTCCACTGCATGGAGTATCTAAAAAGCAATTATTTGTTTTTTTCAACGATGCTGACAACGGAAGGAGCCCAATATTTCCGCAGCCGGTTCGTTCAGTACAATATGGAAGAATTCAAAAAAGAGGTGGATATCACCACAGGCAAAAATCTCGGCCAAAACGAAGAGATCGTTGCCGAATTTGTGGCAAATGCCTATGTGGGCGTAGTGGAATGGTGGATAAAGAACGGAATGCCTTATTCTTCGGAGGAAATGGCGGAAAAAGTGGGGGATTTATTGGAGAGAATAATATAGATGGTGTACAGAGAGTAAATATTTTCAATCAGATTGAAAAAAAGTAGTAACACATGGTATAAGTGTAAAGGAAGCAGGACATCTTGCTTTTTAATTTTGGGATTAATGGTTTGTTAAGGGTCCCTCATGAGAGGATTTGGATTACAACATGAAAGACAATTTTTGGCGTGAGTTACCACGGCCATTTTTTATACTAGCACCAATGGAAGAAGTGACGGATGTTGTGTTCCGTCATGTCGTAAGTGAAGCAGCTAGGCCAGATGTGTTTTTTACAGAGTTCACAAACAGCGATAGTTATTGCCACCCTGAAGGAATTCGAAGTGTAAAAGGACGGTTGACGTTTACTGAGGACGAACAGCCAATAGTAGCTCATATATGGGGAGATAATCCTGAAAACTTCCGTAAAATGAGTATCGGTATGGCGGAAATGGGCTTTCAGGGAATCGATATCAATATGGGCTGTCCTGTACCGAATGTGACACAGAATGGGAAGGGAAGCGGTCTTATCCTTCGTCCGGAAGTCGCGGCAGCGTTAATACAAGCAGCCAAAGCAGGGGGATTACCTGTCAGTGTAAAGACTAGGCTTGGTTTCACGGAAGTAGACGAATGGAAAGAGTGGCTGAAACACATCTTGAAACAAGATATTGTCAATCTATCCATTCATTTGCGAACAAGAAAAGAAATGAGCAAAGTAGATGCTCATTGGGAGCTGATACCGGAGATTAAGAAGCTTCGTGACGAAGTGGCACCCGATACCCTTCTAACGATTAATGGGGATATTCCTGACCGTCAAACGGGCTTGAAGCTCGCAGAACAATATGGTGTCGATGGGGTGATGATCGGACGCGGCATCTTCCATAATCCATTTGCCTTTGAAAAGGAGCCGAAAGATCACAGCAGTAAAGAATTGCTTGGTCTCTTACGACTGCATCTGGACCTCTATGATAAATACTCACACTTGGAGCTGCGCCCGTTTACGGCTCTCCACCGCTTTTTCAAGATCTACGTCAAAGGATTCCGAGGGGCAGGCGAATTGAGAAATCAATTAATGAGCACAAAGTCGACAGATGCCGTGCGTGAGGCGCTCGATACCTTTGAGTCAGAGAATCTTGAGGGTATGGGGGAACTGTAGAAGTATTCTTATTCAATATAATTGCTAACGGAATCAGGTGATACTGGTTCCGTTAGTTTTTTTGTGAAATCACCAACATCTCATGTGTCACAGATGACTTTGAACCAAGGGGCTGTCCAGAAAGTCGAAAATTGACCTTCAGGCAGCCCCTTTTTGGCTTGAAAAATCTTCAATGAAAAGTTAATTGAAGTGGAAGGTGCGAGACTCCTGCGGGACTAGCGTGACAGGTGAGACTCCCGCTGGTGCTTGCACCAAGAAAACAGCTTACAGACCTCTTGGACAGCCCCTTTTTTATATGTTGCTAAAAATCCCGCCAGATAGAAGAATTGATTGATAACAAATTAAAACTCACACGAATTACCAACTAATGGTAAAATGGGAATATTCGTTTTTTTTAGATAAGCTTGCAGGAGGACAAATCATGGAACATAAGATTGCATTGCTGGCAGATGTCCACGGAAACGCCAGTGCCTTAAAAGCAGTTATTGAAGACTGCATCAAAGATGATGTCACGGACTATTGGTTTTTAGGTGATTTAATTATGCCCGGGCCTGGAGGAAATAATTTATTTGAACTATTGGATCGTGTGAATGTTACTGCCTATGTTAAAGGAAACTGGGAAGACTGCTTCCTTGACGTATTGGATAAGGACATTGATTTAGAAAACGCAACTGATATTTATGTTTCCAGGTTGGTTCAATACCTGTGTGAAAATTTGGATGATCATCATATACAATTTATTAAAAAGTTGCCTTTACACCTTACAAAACAAGTGAATGGCCTTTCCATCAGCATTAGCCATAATTTACATAGTAAAAATTATGGTGGAGATTTGTGGCCCACTAATAGCCAGAAAAATTTTGATCAGTTATTTGTAAATGAAGATGATGATATTGCGATTTATGCTCATACCCACCAGCAAATTTTACGATATGGCAGCAATGGTCAATTAATTATTAATCCAGGATCTGTCGGACAGCCTCATTCTAAATGGAACAAGCTACATTCTGACCTACGTGCTCAGTATGCGGTTCTTGAAATTGATAAAACGGGAGTTGCGGAAGTCAAATTTAAAAAAGTTGCCTATGATGTTGAAAATGAAATAAAGAACGCAATTGACAATAACCTTCCCTATTTAGATTTATATCAGGAAATGCGTGAGACAGGAAAAACGTATACACATGACATTGACCTATTACAAAAAATCAATGACAGACTTAATTACAAACGGGAAATCATTAATTATTTTGGGCTTTAAAGTGTTCCTGATATCGTTTCCCAAGAAAGAAAATAAAGTTTAAATATGTTCCTTAGAGAAGAGGAGGAGAAGACATGAACTACCTAAAGTATTATATTTTGCTTATCATTGGGACAGTCATATTTATATATAATGACATTGCTGCAGGAATAGTAGGAGGGAAGATGGTATTAGATGATAAATACAAAGACTACTTAGTATTCTCGAATCCTCCATATACTGCACGTAATATCAGTGAAATCGATAAAATCTTATATTCTGCACAAACTTCAGGTTACCCTTACATTGCTATCATCGCTTTGATTTTTATCGTAGTAGTTATAGTTATGATGAGAAAGAACAAATCAAAAAACAAAAATGGAAGTCGAACTTAACAGAAGAGAATCGAGGATAGATCTTTTGAACAGATTCGATTGTTAGAAGGAAAACGTGAGAAATTTATCGAAATATGTAATTAGTAAAATTTACAAAAAAGATTATCCTGAATCTAAGGATGAAATCTTTGTGAAAGGAAGTCAGAGTTTTGAGCAATACAGAGAAAAGTAATTCATTGGAGTTAATTATAACAAACGCATTAAAAATACCAGGAGTTAAGGTAAATCGGACGGAGTTTTTATCCAAAATCTTGGCAGACCAAATAGAATACAATGATCTTGTAATAGTATTGGAAAAAGGTCCTATTGAAGCAGGAGTAAATATTAATACGTTAGATAAATTGGCTAAATCCTTAATAGAGAAAAGAACTCTTCAAAGTACGGGGGCATCATTTGCAGCTGGATTACCTGGAGGTTTGGCAATGGCAGCTACCATTCCAGCAGATACTCTTCAATTTTATGGGATTTCCTTGAGATTAGCTCAAGAATTAGCCTATATATATGGGTATAAAGATTTGTGGGAAGATAACCAAGTAGATGCAGAAAGAGTAAGAGGAGAGCTTACTTTATTTTTAGGAGTTATGTTTGGTGTGGGCGGTACTGCTTCAGCATTAAAGGTATTATCTTCAAAAGTAGCACAACAGGTGTTAAAAAAGCTCCCTCAAAAGGCATTAATGAAGACAATCTATTACCCGATTTTTAAAAAAGTAGCGTCCACCATAGGAGTAAAGGTGACAAAAAAAACCTTCGCCCAGGGAGTATCAAAAGCCATCCCATTATTGGGTGGTGTTATTTCAGGTGGATTAACCTATGCTTCTATGAAACCAATGGGCACCCGATTAAGAACTACATTATATGAGTCGGTAAATAATTACTCCAAGGATGATTTGGACAGAGACTTACAAAATATGAAAAGAGAAATGCCAGATTTTATTGATGCAGAGTTTACGGATGTAGAAGAAGACCTCTCAAATGATAATGTGATGTTTAAGGAACAAAAGGTGGTTTTTAGTGCTGCTGATGAGATATTAAAGTATAAGCAATTGTTAGATATGGGAGTTATAACCCAGGAAGAATTTGATAGAAAGAAAGAAGAATTATTATTCAATTCTACTCTATAGTTTTGAGTGTAAGCTAAGCCTCCATTTGTTTATGGAGGCTTATTTACGATAGACAGGTGATGATCATTGGGGTTGATGCTGGCCTTCGAAGCTGTCTGTGAAATTGCCAAGAATCATCTAGTCAAACATATTGTCAGCTTAGGTGGAGCATGGATAAAAATATTAATATCTAATGGTTTCCATCCAACGGTGGATATAACTGTAAGAAGTTCAAAGAATACGGTGCTCGGCAGGCTGATGAAATATGAAATTAGCCCATCGGCTCTCCCTGTTGTAATTCACTTAGTTCCAAATGTAGTGAAATTTCCTACAAGACCAAGTGTAGTTAATGAGATGAGAAGAATGTTAGAAGAGGCACCATTGGAAGTATTTGAACGTGCTCATTTGGATAAGGGCGATTTTATTCAAATAAACAAAAAACTGTACAAGCAACTTATATAAATTACATTATATTTATTTTAACCATTCCACTAATGAGTAAAGGGGGGCAAGAACAGATGTAAATGGAAAGGGAACTCCTTTGATAAGCGGAATTTTTGAGGAATTCAATGATTCAGCAGGTTTGGAGTTGGCGAGACAGAATGCGGTTACTGAGTTGAACCAGGCGATGACGAAAAACAGATTGACGGTCAAACTGACGAGCGCCTACTTTGACGGAAATGTGGTGTCCGTTACGGGATTTGTAAATGATGAGGTTCTAACTGCAAAGGCATCGTCTTCACTTATCTACGAGACCGTGCAGAGGTACAGTTTTAAGCTGAAAAAACCCCATTCTTCAGTTTAATCTCTCTCACTTCGTTCCGGCGAAGGATCTCAAGCCCATTACGGTTGAGTTTCCATAAACATGAAAAAGCACTGCAAACCGCAGTGCTTTTTTATATTAATTGATTTTCTCCGCCAGCTCTATGATAATTCCTTCTGGTCCGCGGATGTAGCATAATTTATAAGTGTTTTCATAGTTCTGTATCTCGCCAAAGAGTTCTCCGCCTTTCTTTTTCAATTTGGCGACAATGGCTTCAATATCTTCAACCGCAAATGCAATATGCTGGATCCCCAGGGTGTTTGCATAAGAGGGCTGAATTCCTTTTTCATCTATAGGAGTATGGAATTTGACCAGCTCCAGCGTTGCCTCGCCATCCGATGTTCCCAGCATGGCAACCGTCTCTCTAACATCAGTAAGCCCAATGATCTGTTCCACCCATTTGCCTTCCACTTCTGCTTCTCCCAGCACCTTTAATCCAAGTTCAACAAAAAACGCTTTCGCAGCAGCAAGGTCCTCTACAATGATACCCACATGATCAATTCTGCGAATCTTCATGTCTACCTCCCATGTTCCGAAGTTTAATCCAGTATGCTTCTAAAGGAACTTCTCGATGGCTTCATCGTTTTCCTCTTTATTAACCAAACAGACATGGACTCATAAACAAAGTACTGCTTAGGGCCCGTATATACCTAACCTCTCTTCAATACCTTTCAAAACTTCTTCCGGCCTTTCCCTCACTTTGATATCTTCACCCAGAAACAGCAGCCAGTTGGTGATTTCCGTAAGTTCTTCCGGCTTATTCACATCGATAAACGTCTTAAGCAGAGCGGTGGTTTGGTAAGGATTTGTATACGAAATCGAAACTTTTAAAGGGTGGTATTTTTTGAACTGTGCGATGGCTTTTGGGCCAAGCTCCAGGACAAGGTTGATGGCTTCTTCCTGCTTGCTCAGTTTTTCCAGGATCTTTTTCTTGCTGATTCTTTTTTTAGGCGGATAAGGTTTCACAGCGGTGAGGTGATCGACAGGGATGATTTTCTTTTTTTCTTCCTGTAAGTCAAAGCCTTCGATCAGCCAGGCGCTTTTCTCGCGATAAAGGTGCAGGAGATAGATCGGATAAGACTCTTCTTTGATCGTGATCAGCAGATAGCTATCTACAAGAAGGGTTTGGATGAGTGTTTCGAGCATGGGATGGGGAAGGTCTGACAGATCAAGCAGGTCGGGATTGTGGGGATTGGTCCCTTCAAAAAGCAGGATCTGATTTAAAAGAACAAGCTCGTCCTGCTGATTTTCAGAGATAAGACCCAGTAATTTTTCAGCCAGTGACTGACGGCTCTTCAGGTAAGGAAGCTGCTGGTTTCTTGTGGCCATAAAGGCAATAAACAGAGCCTTCACTTCATTGTTGGTAAAGCGGACTTCGGGCAGGACAGAGTTGTGCATGACAAAATAACCGCCGTCCCTGCCAACCTCAGCGACAAGCGGCATCCCCATGGCCTCAATTTCTCTTATGTCTCTAATGGCGGTTGAACGCGAGATATTGAATTCCCGCATGATTTCTGAAACGGTAAAGTGGGCACGATTGTTGATATACCGCATAATGACATTGATACGCTCAACTTTTTTCATGAGGACTCCTAAACAGTATCATTTTTTGACATGATTTAAGGCTATGATATACCTATTAAGCGATGAATACAAATCATTAAAAAATTTGAGAAGAGAGGTATTGAACATGGCGAATTATACGCTGGAAGAAAAAGAAGGCTTTACCGTGATCGGTCTTGGAACAGAGCTGAAGAGCGATTACACAGACTATGCAGGCATTCACAAGGAAAAGGCCGACTTTTGGGAGGCGGTCAGCCAAGATGGAAGGCTCGATACGTTAAAAGGAATGGCGTCCAATGACTATGTTTTTGCCGTGAACGAGGCGGTGAACAACAAGATGATGCATTATGCCGGCGTCATGACAGAGGAAACGGCACCGGAAGAAGCAAGAGTGATCCAATTTCCTAAAGGGGAATACGTAGTGGTGAAGGGCGAAGGAAAGTCAGCTGATGATTTGAACAACAAGCTTGCTGGTATTGCCTTTGGGCAAGTCCTGCCAGAAGCAACGAATGTTGCCTATGTTGGCGGACCCAATGCATCAGTTGAGATGGGGAAGCGAAACGGCCTGATCTATGGTGAAATGTGGATTCCTGTTGTCAGGAAATAAGAAATAAAAAGGAGAGATGGAAATGTCCACTATCGTTGATTTTAAAAATGTGTCTGCAGCTGGATTAGAGTCTTCACCTGTTGTAGAAGCGCTTGCTGGGCTGCGTGCGAATGAAGCCCGTTACTTTATGAACAAATACAAGCATGAATTTACGGTCGTACCAGCGAGCGAAAGCCAAGAAACACTTGATTATGTGAATCGGATTCTAAAAGAACGCGATATCGAGTTTGCAGCCAAACCGCTGGAAACCTCAAGATTTCAAGTGGAAAATATCAAATTTGCCTACGTCTTCTATGAGGACGGTCTTGCGGTCAACGTCATGTATACGGTTGATAACCCCAAGAAGCGGGCAGTCGGTTTCAAGCTTTCAGATGGGATGGAGATCCCAAAGGAGCTGGAAGGCAAGTTTAAGTTTGCGAGGCAGAAGTCTAAACTGGCCGGAACCATTCGGGGCTCGTTCTTTGTCATTAAAGGAGAATATTAAAGTAAGCGCAGTACTCAAGCATGGCTTACCCCCTAAATTAGGCAGAAACCGATGAAGAATAAATGAAGGCAACAGACACTTTGTGCTCTGTTGCTTTTTTAATGCTTATGAATGTTCCAACACAAACTTCTTAAATTTCTGTGTGGCGGGTGAGACATATCTTCCATCTACCCAAGCAATCCCGATCGTCCGTTGGCAATGCGGATTTTTAATGGGGATTTTTTCGATTTTGCTTTGGTCTGTCCCTTTTAAATTCGGGAGTATGGAAATGCCGAGGCCTGCGGCAACAAGCGCTGCCACGGTATCTGCTTCTTCTCCTTCAAAGGTGATATTAGGTGTGAGACCCGCTTCCTGAAACAATTGTTCGACTGTGATGCGAAGAGAGAATCCTTCTTTTAAATGGATAAAAGATTCATCCGCGATTTCTTCCAGAGTAATGCTCATCTTATCTGCGTATTTATGGTCTTTCGGGACAATGACATAAAGCTCCTCGTTCCATAGCGGGCTCCAGACAATGGGGGATTTGCTCTCCATCGGCGCTATGAGGCAGAGGTCAAATTCCCCCGCCATCAGCTGGGAAATCAGCTGATGGGAAGGCCCTTGGCCCAGGCGGAAATTAATCTTGGGATAGGATTGGCGAAAAGAAGAGAGCAGATCGGGAATACGGCCAGTACTCAGGGTGTGTAAAAATCCGATTGACACTTCCCCCTGTTCAGGATCAAGGAGGTCCTGAATTTCCTGTTTTCCTTCTTCAAATTCTTTCATGATGTTGTCCACGCGCTGTAAAAAGAGCTGTCCATATTTATTCAGTCGGATCGATCGCCCCTTACGTTCAAACAACGGTACCCCGATTTCCTCCTCAAACCTGGTAATCGAACGGCTGAGGGCGGGCTGGGTAATGGACAGGGCTTCTGCCGCACGTGTGACATGCTGCATGCGTGCCAGTGTCCTAAAGTATTCAAACTGCTGCCATTCCAATCGATAACACCACGTTTCTTTTAGATTATATATTACATAAATACATTAAAAATATGATTATAATGAATTATACATCATAAGAGGATGATGCTACTATAGAAATATGGAAAATAAAAATTTAAAGGGATGATAGAGATGCAACAAGATGAATGTCAAACCAATGAGATGATAGCAGTATGAGCTACATTCAACAGGGAACACCGCTTTTTCGAAAAACCAGCATGGCGTTTTTTGCCGCTGGCTTTAATACATTTGCGATTCTTTACTGCGTACAGCCGTTAATGCCCGAGTTCACAAAGGAGTTCAGCATTACACCCACAACAGCAAGTCTGTCTCTTTCTGTAACCACGATCGTACTTGCTGTCAGCATGCTGATTTTTGGTTCATTGTCCGAAGTTTGGGGGCGAAAACCAATCATGGTCATTTCCATGCTTGCAGCTTCCGTGATTTGTATTTTTACAGCGTTCAGCCCTAATTTTCACGTTCTGCTGATTTTACGGACGCTGGAAGGGATATCGCTTGCCGGACTGCCTTCCATTGCCATGGCGTATCTTGGGGAGGAAATCGAACCCAGAAGTCTCGGAACCGCAATGGGGCTTTATATATGCGGAAATTCAATCGGAGCGGTGTTTGGAAGAGTATTCTCAGGGCTGTTGAGTGATCTCGTGAGCTGGCATGCAGCGATAGGAGGAATCGGAGTCATAAGCTTAGTGGCTACCCTCATTTTTTGGAAGAGCCTGCCGTCTTCACAGCATTTCAAAGCACGTCCATTACAGATTGGGAAGTTAGGAAAAACACTTGTTGACCATCTGAAAGATCCCGGTCTCGTTTGCCTATTTTTTTTGGGATTTTTACTTTTGGGGAGCAACGTCGCGTTATTTAACTACATCGCTTACGTATTGCTCGGAAAGCCTTATTTGCTTAGCCAAACCATTGTCGGCTGGATTTTCTTGATCATGATTATTGGAATGTTCAGCTCGGTCTGGACCGGGAAATGGGTAGACCGCCACGGGAAGCAAAGAATACTATTCATTAACTTATTGCTTGCTTTAATCGGTGTTGGTTTGACGTTGGACACCTATTTATTCATTAAAATGCTGGGGCTCGGAATGTTTACCTATGGCTTCTTTGGCAGCCATTCCATTGCAAGCAGCTGGGTTGGCCAACGTGCGACACATGACAAAGCGCAAGCCTCTTCACTCTACTTATTTCTTTACTATACCGGCTCAAGTGTAGGGGGAACACTCGCAGGATTCTTCTGGAGTGACTTCGGATGGGTAGGCGTGATCAGTATGACGGCAGGCTTCCTTGTGATTGGTGTAATGCTTTGGGCTCTTGTTTCAAAAATTGGACAGAATGGAAAGAATGTTACTGAAGTAGCTTGAATTTAAAAGCTTTTAGAAAAGCAGTGGGATTCTCACGTGAGATCTCACTGCTTTTTCATTGAAGGACAAACTACAAAGAAATGGAGTTTGTCCCTTTTATGTTTCTCTATTGATTTTCCTTCTGCTCACATTCAAGCCTTGCGATCTTCTGCTGGATTTTCGTTAGATTCTCTTTCGTACGCTGGATTTGCTGCAGCAAATGGATCTCTTGCTGCTTCATCATTTCCAATCTTTGAGGAATCGTCTCGTTCCCATCCATGCACCAGTCCACGAACTGCTTGATCTCTCTGATGGGCATTCCGGTCTCCTTTAAGCACAGAATCATCTCAAGTAATTTTAGGGAATCCTCTTCAAAGACCCGGTCTCCCTTTTCCGTCCGTTTCAGAAAGGGAAGCAGTCCCTGTTTGTCATAGTAACGCAGCTGGGAGATGGACAGCTCATTAATGGCTGCAACCTGTCCAATCGTATAATTCACCGTCTTTCACCTACCAAGGAATTACTCCGTTTTTATCAAGTATTTTACCATGATAATTCACTTTGCTTAACGCGTGGTTCAAAATAATCTCCGCACCACCTGCCGTTGTTTTGCCTCCCGGTGCATTTCCGTTCAAGTCCGTCGTTGTGAACCCAGGGGTTACACCGAAGATTTCAGGACCATCTGCACCGAGCTCTTTACCGAAGGCCAAGGTTAAGGAATTGACAGCGGTTTTAGATGAATTATACCCCAATAAATTAAGCTGTCCTGCTTCACCATTGTTAAACATCGTCTGGGAGGCCATATCGGTCGTGACGTTCACGATCTTCCCACGCTGTGATTTTTTTACCAGCGGCAAAAAGGCTTGAATCATTTGAAATGTGCCAAAGAAGTTAACGTCAAATGCTGAACGCAGGGTCTCTACTTTCAATTCACTCGGCAGGATATTGAAGTCGGGAGCAATCCCCGCGTTATTGATCAGTAAATCCAAGTGATCGCTCATCTCAAGGATATTATTCTTTGCATGTTGGACAGATTGTATATCCGAGATATCGACCTGAACAAACGAAACATTCGAAAAGCCCAAGGATCGCACTGCTTGCTGCGCCAGTTCCTCATTCCGCGCTCCCAAGAACACGTGATATCCTTTCTCCGCCAGCTGCCGGACAAGCTCATACCCGATTCCTTTGTTAGATCCTGTAACAAAAGCAAATTTAGTCATATGTTGAATTCCTCCAATGATTTCTGATTGAGATACCATTAAAGATACAGCCTAGACCTAAGTTTAGGTCAAGGGTTTTATGGCAGTAAAATTTATATATAGTTTTTAATAATCATAATGAAAATATTATTTCGGATTTTCCATATATTACATTAATGTTTATGGGATAATGATCAAGGGGTTTGAAATGAAATCTTTTTAGAACTGTTCTTATTTTTTTGTAGAATAACATCCTGTTTTTAGATTTTTTGGTTTAGATTAGATAATTTTGGTGAACAGGATTAACATCTTTTTATTCTGACTCAAGAAGGTTGGAGCTATATGGAATTTGAAAAGAAACTAATTGTAAATTCAGAGAAAGAAAATCTGCTTACAGAACTAATTACCTCAATAAGTGAATGTAAATCATTTTGTTTTAGCGTAGCCTTCGTGAATTTTAGTGGACTCCAACTTTTATTAGATCCATTAAAAGAAGCGCAGGAGAGAGGGATTAAAGGAAAGATAATTACCTCTACATATTTGAATTTTACAGATGCCAAAGCTCTCGAGAGGTTAAGTAAATTCAATAACGTTGAACTTAAAGTTTTTGTTACAGACAAGGAACTAGGCTTTCATACTAAGGCCTATATTTTTGAATACAGTGATTGTTATAAAGTAATAATCGGTTCTTCAAATATTACACAGAGCGCATTGAAAAGTAATGTTGAGTGGAATGTTGAAATTGTTGCTAAAGAAGACGCTCATTTTATCAAAAAAGTGCTAAATGAATATAATCATCTTTGGGGTTATAGTACGTTGGCTAACGCTGAGTTTATTGCTCATTATGAAGAGTTTTTGAAGAGCTTAAAGAGAAGTGAGCTGACCCAGCAGGTGATTTATGAAAATAAAAATTATATTATTCCTAATCGAATGCAGAAACGTGCAATTGAGAACTTAGATCGTCTACGACACTTTGGGGAAAGTAAGGCATTAGTCATTGCAGCAACTGGAACAGGAAAGACATATATGTCAGCTTTTGATGTGAAAGCGTACCAGCCTCAAAAGCTATTATTTGTTGTACATAGAGAAGAGATTTTACGAAAAGCAAAAGAAACCTTTGAAACTCTCCTACCTAATAGTAAGAAGACATTTGGTTTATTGACAGGGAATTACAAGGAAAAACATGCTGATTATGTGTTTGCTACTATTCAAACACTATCAAAATGTTATAAAGAATACTCTAATGATTATTTTGACTATGTCATTATTGATGAAGCGCATCATGCTACTAGTCCATCGTATCAAGGTGTTTTAGATTACTTTAAGCCAGACTTTACTCTCGGAATGACAGCCACTCCTGAACGTTGTGACAGTGGAAATGTATTTGATTTGTTTGATAATAACGTAGCGTTAGAAGTTCGGTTACATGAGGCGTTAGAGGATGAATTAATTATTCCTTTTCATTACTTTGGAATAACTGATATTGATTCTGTAGATTTAAGTGATGTTAATATTGATGATATTGCTGAGATTACGAAACGACTCAAAGTGAATGAACGAGTAGATTTTATTATTGAGAAAATGAATTTCTATGGACAGGATGGAGAAAAAAGAAAGTGTCTTGGATTTTGTGCAAGCATTGAGCATGCACAGTATATGTCTACTGAATTTAATGCTAGAGGCTACAAAAGTGTCTGCTTATTCGGAAGCCATTCTCCAGAGCAAAGGGAGCAATATGTTCGAAGTTTAGAAGATGATCAGGATGAGCTTGAATTTATATTTACAGTGGATATATTTAATGAAGGGGTTGATATTCCTTCAATTAATTTAGTATTAATGCTGAGGCCAACAAACTCTCCAATAGTATTTATACAACAGCTGGGGCGAGGGCTACGAAAGCATGCGAATAAATCATTCCTAACAGTTCTTGATTTTATAGGCAATCATAACAAAACGTTTTTAATTGCTATGGCCTTAAACGGAAGTCGTTATTATGACAAAGAAAGCTTAAAGGTTGCTATTGTGACAGGCTTTGCCAATGTGCCCGGATGTACTCATATTCAGATGGACAAAATCTCTCAAGAACGCATTTTACAACAAATCGATAACGAAAACTTCAATTCAATGAAGTATTTAAAGGAAGAGTACTTTGAATTTAAGAAACTAAATCAAGGTCATATTCCTTATTATCTAGTTGATTACTTAAAATATGACGGTGCTCCAGATCCGATTAAATTCATTGATAAAGAGAAGTCGTACTTACAATTTGTAGCCAAGGTAGAAAAGCATGATAAGTTAAAAACTCTATTACTAGATGATTTGTTTGAAAGCTCGATTAAAGAATTATCTAGCATGCTCCCTCTCAAGAGAATCTATGAGTTCGTTGTTATTAAGTATCTATTAGACTACGACGAAATGGATATCCATACAGCAAAAATGGAAATCTTAAAAATGATTAAGCATGTGGATGATGATAGCATTCTGCATGCCTTTGAGTGTCTTAATCAAAACTACTATGATAGTGGTCAAAAGAAAAGTAAGCCAAAGCTATTTCAGTTACAAGATATGGTGCTCAGGAAAACGGAGCCTTTTGCAAATCTCTTACTGAATGAGGAGTATAAAAGGTATATTGAAGATGCTATATTATACGGTATCTTCAGATATGAAAAAGAATATAAAGAAGAGTATTACGGTGTTCCTCACTTCAAGCTATATGAACAGTATCAAATGATGGATACCGCATTTCTTTCAAACTTTAGAAAGACTCATAGCTCTTTTCGGGGATCTGGTTTACTAGCCAATGGTAAAGAATACTTTTTATTTATCGATTTACATAAAGAAGAGAGTATTAAGGAGAGCTTAAACTATAAAGACAAGTTTCTTGATGAGCAACATTTCCAATGGCAATCTGTAAATAATACAACACAGGCGTCAGAAAGAGGACAAAATATCATTAAGAATAAAGAGAGAGGCGTAAATCTCCATTTATTTGTTCGCAAATTTAAGCAACTAGATAATAAAGTGGAGCCCTACATTTATATAGGGAAAGGTGATTCTATTGCTTATGAAAGCGAACGGCCTATAACTGTAAAAATTAAATTAGAGAATGAAGTGCCCGCTAGCCTTTATAATGAATTCACTATACAAGTATAGACTTCTCAGTTGAGAAGTCTTTTTTTTAGTTCTTCAATTAATCCTTCAACAGCTGGTATGTCAGCAGGTGCCCACTTTAATGAGGATAAGTTATCTCTTTTTAACCAAATAAGAGTGGAATGCTCACTAGGTATAGGAGTCCCCTCGACAATTTTACTTTTAATCGCAATTAAGTTAATGGTGAAGGAGTCATATTCGTGAGTGTGATCATTAAAGTAATCAATAGTCTCAATGGTGCACCCTAACTCCTCTTTAATTTCCCGCTGAAGTGCAGAAAACATATCTTCACCTGACTCAACCTTTCCTCCAGGAAACTCCCACATGTTGGGTATAGACATTTCCGGTGACCTTAAGGCACATAAAATTTCATCTTTTTCATTTTCAATAATTGCAGCAACAACTTTAATGATTTTTTTCAAAACGTTCCTCCACAGAGATTAAAAGTTTATTTTGTATATAATAACATAGTTTTGAGGAGGGGTATTTATCATTTATTATTAGAAATTATCAAAATATGTTAGAAATTGTAATGTTTTGTTGGTATAATTTATCTAGGTAAAAATTACCACGAAACAAGGGGGATCATCATGAATGAAAAGGAAATATGGAAATGGATATTCGAAACAATGCCTCAGGGAGAGTTATTAACACTAGGAAAAACATGTAAAGTTAAAATAGCAGGGTTCAGGCAAATCAATTGGAAATCACAATTCAAAATCCTTAAACCAAAATTAATTAATAGTCTATTAGAACCACTTAAGATTAAAGCAATAAAAGAAATTACCAGAATGGAAGTTGAAGAAAATGATGAATATTACGAAATATTGACCAGTACAGAAACAAATTTAATTAATAATATATCCAATCAACAAGATGGAAGAAAAATATTGAGAATTTTATTATCTTCAATAGAAGAAGATAAACACAAACTGGCTTACACTTTGTTTGAAAATAAAGTACAAGGACTCCCAAATGAAGAGATAGAGGGGAAAAATGAAAAAAGTGAAGTAAAAACAGATGAAAAAAAAGAAAGAATTGTAAGTAAAGATATCAAATCACTTGAAACTCAAGTAAAGAAAAAAGAGATACAAATACAAGAATTGCAAAAGATAGCTTCAAAGGCAGAAAACAATTTAAAAAAAGAACGAGATAAGTGGGAGAAGGAAAAAAAACAATATCTTGAACAGATCCAGAATCTTAGAGAAAAAACTACAAATCAAGAAAATCAAATAAATGAAGATTTATCCAAAGTAAATTCGTCAAGTAAGGAAATATCTAAGCTTAATCAAATTCTCGTGGAAAAGCAGGATGAAATAAATCGCCTTCATGCTATATGCTTAACATTAAAATCGAACGAGCAAGTGGCTGTTACTGTAGAAAAACCCAAAAAGAAAATAGCTCTAATTGGGAATGAGAGAAGTCTTAAAAATGTTAACTGTTACAGCCACAATCCTGAAATTATTGAACCCGCAACTATTGATGAAATTGATAACAATGAAATTTGGAGTAAATTTGATGAAATTCATGTTATATCATTCGAATTAACATCAGGTAGACTTAGAAAACTTAGAAATATGGCACCTAATGAAGTATTAAAAGAATTTAATACAATACATAACTTAATTAGCTATGTAGATGCACAGGGGGTATAAGAATGATTAATCACAAAACATGGGATGTATTTTTATTAGGAACTTTAGCTGAAGATGAATATGTTGAACAGGAAACAGGCCGTAGAAAAGGTATATTTATTAACAGCCAGAATGTCATACAATTCTTAATAAAAGTTATTTCACAAGAACCGGATAATTTTCCAAATGAACGGTTATTTACGGGCTATGCTACAGATTTGGAGCCTTATGGATTTGTTGATGATTTAACAAAAATGGATTACCAAAGAGAAGAAAATTTTGTGAATTTTATTAGCGACTTTGTCCTTGTTTTTAGTCCTGCCAAGAAAATGACTACATCACAAAATGAGGTATATCATGCTAAAGATCTACAATTAAAAAGAAAAGTTGATAGCCATCTCGACAACGACACTTTGGTTCCCTTACCAGTTTTTAGCCAACAAAAGCATGGATATGACTATGAGGAATTTATTCAGCGTTTGTTGTCCAAAAGGTATGTGGGAAAAGTAGATAAGCTCTCTATCGAGCAGAATGATACACCACAATATATTTTATGGAAAGACGATAATGGTTCATACAAGGTAGTTGGAGATTTTGATAATCACTCATATGCACATGGGGGTTTTTGTTTTACATATGCAGATCAATTAAGATTAACAAGCTTAACGGATGACTGGATCGATGAATCTTATGAAGTAAATGATTCTATTATTTTTATAAATATTAATATGTTTGATTCATTGGAAGATCTGTTAAATCTGGATAATGCAGAAATTTTGGAACCAATAACTATTGCATCTGAAGAAGTTGCAGCTGCAGTTGCTGATCCTCCGGTACAAAAAGTAAGCGACTTAACGATGAACACCTTAAATACTTCTATATTGCCTGTTGATCATCAACCGATAGTAATAACTGATGAAACTGAGGACGAAGAGCATAAATTCATTGAACAGTTTATTCTTGTTACACGCGATAATGGGTTGCAGTATGAAGAAAAAGATTTAATTAATTTTCATACCGCAATGAAAACTTCTAATCTTGTTATTCTTCAGGGAATGAGTGGGACCGGGAAATCAAGATTGGTTTCCTCCTACGCAAAGGCACTCCAGATTCATAATGATGAGCAGCTAACCATTATACCTGTACGTCCTGCCTGGAGTGATGATGCAGACTTAATTGGTTATGTAGACTCCATGCACATGGTCTATCGACCAGGTGATTCCGGTTTGGTTGATACATTAATTAATGCATCCAAAGAAAGAAATAAGTTGTTTATTATAGGATTTGATGAAATGAATCTTGCCAGGGTAGAACATTATTTTTCTCAATTTCTATCTGTACTTGAAATGGAACAAGGTCGACGCGTATTAAAGCTTTATAATGAGAGCCTTGAAAACCGTCTTTACAATTCAGCCCAGTATCCTTCTTCTATTCCAATAGGAGAGAATATTATGTTTGTTGGGACTGTTAATATTGATGAATCAACTTATCACTTTTCTGATAAGGTGCTTGACCGCTCAAATGTTATTTCATTAAACGTGCTTCCTTATGATCAATTGAGAGAAATAAAAGAGGAACGGAAAAGAAATGACAGTTATGATAAAATCTCCATTCAGGCATTTAGTGGGTTTAAAAACAACAGCCAGGTTTTGCAACTTACAAGTGAAGAAACTGATTTACTTTGGGAACTACACACGGAATTTCAAAAAATTACTGTTAATATGGGGATAGGCCCACGTGTTGTGAGACAAATTGATATGTATCTAAAAAATTTACCACATAGTCTTTATTTAAATAGAAGACAAGCCTTTGATCTACAGCTGGTACAGCGTATTTTAACAAAAGTAAGAGGGCCGGAAGAATTCTTAAAAAATTTAATTGGGACTTACAATATAGAAACAGATGAACTCTCTGAAAGTTTATTAAGTGATATTTTATTGAAATATAATAATGTATCTGATTTTGAAAAAACATTTAAAATTTTAAAGCATAAAGCGAAAGAGTTGAAAGTTAATGGATACACTTTCTAATCTCCCATTTATACTGGAATTTAAAATTGGAAATAAACTTCCTAATCGAATTGTAGACTTTTATAGTGATGAAAACTCTGTCTCTGAAGATACTTTGTTAGAAATTACTGAAAATGTACCAGTAGAAGTTCTTTTTAAAAGTGAACATGAAGATTCAAAATTATTTTTTGAGGGTCTGGAGTCTATTCCAGAAAGGTTTGTCGAGGAGGAGGATGGAATACCTTATCTTGCGCCTGCTGAGTATCCTATTAAAATTTTTAAACAAGAATCTTACCCATTAATACCAGGGAAGTACCTATTGCGTGTGGACTGTCTGAGTATTAGTTATTACACTCTTGTAGCAGTAAAGCCTAATCGTGTTACGGAAGAACAGTGGGAGATAATGAAGGAAGAGGTTGAGGAGCAACTTTCGGGATTAGCACAAGATCTTATAAAAAGCAGAATGGGGTTAGTATATAAAGAGTTGAAAATGCTTGCTCCAAGGCAAATCAGTCAGTTTCTCATCCTTCAAAAACATTATGCAAAAGCACTTGCCGCTATTACTGATTTATATACGAAAGCAAACTATAGGATCAAGAAGAATTATCAAATGGTTCCTATTGAGAGGGTTAAAACAACTGATGAAAAGTCAGTAATTCATCGATTAAAATATCCTGAAAAACAGACCGAGCTTAAATCTCCAATTAACACATTTGAATATGATCTACCGGAAAATCGTTGGGCCAAAAAAATTGCTCAGTTTGTAATTATTAATTTGAAAGAATTTAATAATTTAGTTACAAGTTATGCAGAAAATATAAAGTTCGAAATTGACTATGAATTAAGGCCGTATGCTGAATTTCAAGAAAACACTAGGAACGTATTAATCGAAAAAGAAAAAGTACTATCAAAACTTGAAGAGTATTTAATTGTTACAAAAAAAATACAAAATGCTTTTCAAATGCTTCAGTCTGCTAAATGGTATCATGAAGTAAATGAACACAAGCCATGTCCTTTACCTCATGTTATGCAGCTAGATGCACGTTATAGAGTGCTTTACCAAATGTATAGAGAAATGAAGCAGGAAAAGCCTGAACTAGGCATTGATCCTATTTATGCTTTGCAATGGAAACGAACAGACAAATTATATGAAATCTGGGGATTTGTCCAACTCGTAAATGCAATTAAAGAGCTGGAGTTTAATCCGATAAACGGCTGGATATATAGTGGAGCGTTTAACCAACAAAAAAACTTAATACCGAATTTAAATGGTGGAACTACCATAACTTTTAGAAATGAAAAATTAATTCTCAAGTTAACATATGATGGAAAAATTCCTTATCAGCGGCAGGATACAGATCCTTTGAGTGAACCTTTATATATAAGTAGTAATAATAACCGTCCTGACTCCAGATTAGATGTATATGAGGAAGATATATATATTGGCAGCCTTATTATTGATTTTAAATATAGGTCAAAAAGAAGTGTATGGGATTTAGGGATCGTAAATACCAGTCATAAAAGCAAAACAATGTCTCAATTGTTAAGCTATGGGAGTTCATGTAAATCTATTCATTTATATGGTGCAAATAATGGTATAACCCACAATAACCCAATTCAAGAGGTATGGGCTATATATCCATCACAATACAATTCCAACCATCCTATAGAAGATTATGAGGATCATCATTTGCGTTTGATAAAGCTTAGTCCAATACACAATAAAGACTATTTGAAGACAGCTTTTCAAGAAGTAATAACAAAATTAATAAGCAGAAGAAATAAATAGAGATTTAGATGATTCACTTTGAAATAGCTCCCACCCAAGGGAGCTATTTCATTTAGTATGATTTAACATGTAAACGCATACAAAAACTTCTTGCTTTCTATCTTTAGTCATGCTAAATTATACCCAAGAACAAAAATCTAAACGTTTACATTATGATTCAAACCGGACAACTAAGATAAAGCAGACTAATTCTATTTTTTTCTGTAAAAATCTAAACGTTTACATTTTAGGAGTTATGTCCAATGGAAGGTAAGGCGAATATTCAGGATGTTGCGAGAAGAGCGAATGTGTCGATTGCGACGGTTTCTCGGGTGATCAATAACCAGGGCGGCGTGCGCAAGGTGACGGAGGAGAAGATCCTTAAAGCCATTCAGGAGCTCGGGTATATCCGCAACGCGGCGGCCCGGACGATGAAGAGCAAGGATACGAAGACGATCGGTGTCATTGTCCCTGACATCAGCAACCCGTTCTTTCCGCTCGTCATGGCCGGGATTGAACAGAAGGCCCGGGAGAAAGGGTACTTTGCGATCTTGAGCAGTACGAATGAGTCGCCGGTCGTGGAGGAAGAGATTCTGAGGAACTTCATTGAGCGCGGTGTGGATGGTGTCATCATTACGACGGCCAACGAGAACGGCGACCATCTAAAGCAGCTTCACGAGCAGGGCATTCCGATGGTGGCGGTTGACAGAAGCATCCAAAGCTATGACGTCGATACGGTGCTGGTCGATAACGTGAAGGGCTCCTACCAGGCGGTTCAGCACATGATCCTCCAGGGGCATGAGAAGATCGCAATCATTTGCGGTCCGCAGAACACGACGCCGGGGCGTGAGCGTTTCATTGGCTACAAAAAGGCGCTCAAGGATTACAACCTGAAGCTGGACGAGCGTTATATTTTTCAAGGGGACTTTGGAGAGCGAAGCGGCTATCAGGCAGCTCACGAGTTTTACTCCCAGAACGACCGTCCGACTGCCATCTTCTCGTCCAACAACTTGATGACGACCGGGTGTGTGAAAGCCATCGGTGATCTGGACTGGAAGCTTGGCGAGGAAATCTCGTTTTTCGGCTTTGACGATGTGGATATTGCCACGTTCCTGAACCCGAAGCTCAGTGTTGTTTCACGTCCGATGAATGCGGTGGGGGAGATTGCATTTCAGCTCCTGCATGAACGGATTCATTTTAAGGGGGAGATGCCGAAGCGGGAGTACAATCTGTCACCGGAACTCATTATTCGTGATTCCTCCCGGCTGCGTTTTCCGAAAGGTGCACACACTGGACAATCTCTTAAAAAGTAAATGAGGCACTGGAGCAGGTCACTCTGTGCCTTCTTGTTACCGGTTATCTGTAAGCGCTTTAATAAAGGCTCTTTTCTCAAAGATTGTTGCTTTTGGAGTTTATTATATACTTCATTGCTAAGAGTTGATTGGAGTGCAAGGTGAGAGACTCCTCGAAAATGAATTTCACATTTTCTTCGTGCGATATAACGCTGCCGAAGCTTTCCTTGTCCTGCGGGAGTAGCGTGACAGGTGAGACTAGGTAGGCGTTTACGCCGGTCACAGGCTCACCGCACGCTCCGCGGAAAGCGAGCGGCCTGGAACGGAAATCAACGGCCCACAAGTGCAACAAAGATTAAGAAAACAGCCTTAATAAACTAAAAGTTAGAAAAGGGGATGTTACACATGAAGAACAACCAATTGATTCAACTGCCGGACGGTTACTTGAACCGCACACCGATTTTCCAGTTTATCCTTGTATCACTGCTGTTTCCGTTATGGGCGGTAGCAGCGAGCTTGAACGATATTCTCATCGCGCAATTTAAACATGTGTTTGAATTGAGTGATTTCGCAAGCGCTTTCGTTCAGAGTGCGTTTTACGGAGGATACTTCCTTGTAGCGATTCCGGCGTCGATGGTCATCAAGAAAATGAGTTACAAGTTTGCGATTATGACAGGCCTTCTGTTTTATATCGTCGGCTGCTCGTTGTTTTATCCGGCGTCACACATGGGGACGTACACGATGTTCCTGGTTGCGATCTTCGCGATTGCGATTGGGCTAAGCTTTTTGGAAACGGCGGCGAATACGTACAGCTCGATGATCGGGCCGCGACAATATAGCATTCTACGCTTGAACATTTCTCAAACGTTTTATCCGCTTGGTTCTATCGCAGGGATTTTACTCGGAAAGTACCTGGTGTTCCAGGAGGGGGCAAGCCTTGAATCACAGATGGCGAAAATGTCTCCGGCTGAAGCGCATGCGTTTGGGTTGAAGATGCTGCAGCATACACTTGAACCATATAAATATATTATTTTCGTACTGATTGCCATGTTTGTCTTGTTTGCCTTGACGAAGTTCCCGATCTGTAAGCCGGTTGCGAATCGTGCAAAGAGCGCAGAAAAGGCACCAGGAATCGGTCAGACGCTCAAATATTTGGCAGGCAACAAACGCTTCAAAAAAGGGATTGCAGCACAGTTTTTATATGTAGGAATGCAGGTAGCCGTTTGGTCGTTCACGATCCGTCTGGCACTTGATCTGAACCCGGATTTCAATGAGAGAACGGCTTCCAACTTCATGGTCTATAGTTTTGCGGGCTTCTTTGTCGGCAAGTTCATCGCGAACTTCCTGATGGCACGCTTCTCATCTTCAAAGGTCTTGTTCGGTTATTCCATTCTCGGATCGGCGATGCTGGCATATGTCATTCTCGTGCCGAACATGACGGCAGTTTACGCGGCCATCGTAGTAAGCATGCTGTTTGGACCTTGCTGGGCAACCATTTATGCTGAGACGCTTGAAGTGGTAGATAAGAAGTACACGGAAACAGCAGGAGCGATCCTCGTAATGTCGATTGTCGGCGGCGCGGTGATCCCGGCACTTCAAGGGTACGCATCTGACGCATTTGGCTCCATGCAGACGGCGTTCCTCGTATCGATGGCATGTTTCGTATATGTCGGCATTTACTTCTTTGGTGAAATGAAAAAACAAAAATCTATGGTGAAGAAGACAGATGAAACGATCGAAGTGGCTCGATAAAAATAGAAAACCTGCGGGGCAGCCGTTGCTGGCTGCCTGGACGGGTTAATTTAGCAGGAAAGGGATGCTAGAAATGAGAGGAACCATTGAACTTCAGCGCGAATTTTTTAAAGAAAGCAAAAAAGTAATCTATCGAGATCATGAATTTACAGCAAGCCTATTCCGCTATCCGTCAGGGGTGGAGGCGATTGAGCTGACCAACTCACGGGGGCGAATGGTTGTGCTGCCGTATATGGGACAGATCATCTGGGATCTTGAGTTTGACGGTACAGATCTGAAGATGAAGAACATGTTCTCACAGCCGAAAAAGGTCAATGCGATCGTGGATACATACGGTTGCTTTGCGTTTCACTCCGGCTTGATCGCCAATGGCTGTCCTGGACCTGACGATGACCATGAACTGCACGGTGAAATGGCTTGTGCCGAGATGGACCGGGCATGGCTGGAAATCAGTGAAGAAGGAATCAGTGTTTGCGGGGAAACGGAGTATGTGAAAGGTTTCGGACATCACTATTTAGCGTCTCCGAGTGTTAAAATGATGAAGGAAAACTCATTCATTGAGATGAATATGAAGGTGAAGAACCTGTCAGGGTCCGACATGCCGCTTCAATACATGTGCCACACGAATTATGCGTATGTGGATGGTGCAGAGATGAAGCAGAACATGCCGGACGATTGCTTAGTGCTTCGGGAATCGATTCCAGCCCACGTGAAGCCGACCGAACAATGGCTGGCGTACAATAAAAAGCTGTTGAGCGGGGAAGAAACGCTGAACGTGCTGAACAAGCCGGAGATGTATGACCCGGAGATTGTCTTTTTTGCGGATAAGCTGGATGCCTACGGTGAGGAAGCAGTATTTGAGATGACGTCACCGGATGGCACGTCATTTTTCACGAAGTTCTCAACTGCGGAATTGAACCATGCGACACGCTGGCTTTTGCATAACAGCGACCAGCAGGTAGGCGCATTCGTCCTGCCTGCGACATGCCGGCCGGAAGGATTTTTGGCCGCAGAAAAAGCAGGAACACTGATCACGTTAGGTGCCGGGGAAGAGCGTTCCTTTACGGTCGTGACCGGGAAGAAATAAGGAGGAAGAAACATGGATATTGCAGTGATCGGATCCAACATGGTGGATCTCATTTCATACATTGATAAGATGCCGAAAGAAGGAGAAACACTTGAAGCGCCGGACTTTGAAATCGGATGCGGCGGAAAAGGAGCGAACCAGGCAGTAGCGGCAGCGAAACTTGGCTCCAACGTCATGATGGTTACGAAAGTCGGAGATGATTTGTTTGCCGACAACACGATCAACAACCTGGAGAAGTACGGCATTGATACGGAATTTACCGTCAAGGTGCCTGGCACCTCAAGCGGGGTTGCGCCGATTTTTGTGGATCCTGAGTCCAAGAACCGCATCCTGATCATTAAGGGAGCGAACCAGCATCTTGCACCAGAAGATGTGGATGGGGCGGCAGAAAAGCTGAAACAGTGCTCCCTTATCGTCCTGCAGCTGGAGGTTCCGCTTCCTACCGTATACCGTGCCATTGAGTTTGGAAACGAGCATGGGATTCCGGTGATTTTAAATCCGGCACCGGCCTCAAAGGAACTGGATTTTGAGAATGTTTGCAAAAGCGACTTTTTCATTCCGAACGAAAGCGAACTGGAAATCTTAACAGATATGCCGGTGGACACCGACGACCAGATTCGAGTGGCTGCCATGACCTTGATCCAACGGGGCGTGAAAAACGTGATCGTAACGATGGGAAGCCGGGGAGTGATGTGGGTGACAAAGGATGATGTTCAAACGGTCGCTTCACATAAGGTTGATGCAATAGACACAACGGGTGCCGGCGATGCGTTCATCGGCTGCTTCTCTCATTATTTTGTACAGAGCGGTGATGTGCTGGAGGCGATGAAAAAAGCGACGGCGTTTGCGGCATTAAGTGTGATGAAGCGCGGGACACAGACTTCATATCCTGGTTTGGAAGAAGTAGAAGAGTTTTTAAAAGAGAGAGTTTAATAAATAAAACAAAGAAGCAGGTCCATTTTGTACCTGCTTCTTTGTATTTTATTATCCTTTGTACAGCTTAGGAAGCTTCAGTTCCTGTTCTGGTGTTGAATTTTTGCTACTGAATCGGCTAATCGTCAGCCCTACAACTGTACCGGCAAGTACGGGTATGACCCATTCCAATCCTACAAAAGATATCGGCAGGAATTTGAGTTTGTGTGCAAAAGCGATTTCTTGTTTCCGAATGAAAATGGCTAACGACATGCCGTTGGAAACCGATGTACAATGACCCTGATCGAGCGCGGCTTGAAGAATGTCATCGTTACGAGGGAAGCCAGAGCGTGATGTGGGTGACTAAGGATAATGTCAAAATGGTGGCTTCCCACAAAGTGAATACAATTGACATAACGGGTACAGGCGATGCGTTTATTGGTTGCGGTAATGTACTGGAAGCGATGAAGGCAAAGGCATTTGCAGCACTCAGTGTAACGAAGCGCCACCGACTTCGTATCCATGCCGTGGAGGAATTTGAATGGGTTATTCAAAGAGAGAGTTTAAATCAGTAAGACATCGGCCTAGTTGGTCGATTTTTTTGATTTTTTTTTCGTTGTTAGTAAGGAGTTAGTGTAATAAAGGGTATGTAAAAAATGAAGGTCGTGTTTCTTCTTATTACGCAGTTTCAAAAAACCATTTGTTAGTTCCTGATTAATAATTGACAAAAAAGGGTGATGATAACGTGAAAGCTTCTGAAACCAACCTATTGAAATTCCTTCAAGGAACAAAACAATTTATAATTCCAATATATCAAAGAAAATATAGCTGGACTACAGAACAATGTAAGCAATTATGGAATGATATTGTTCGCGCTGCTAAGAATGAAAATATAAAAGGCCATTTTGTTGGTTCAATTGTTTATATAGAAAAAGGATTATATCAAATTTCAGCAGTGCCTCAGTTGCTTGTTATTGATGGACAACAGCGTATGACCACACTTACTTTATTATTACATGCCTTGAGCAAGGCTATAAATAACAGTGAACAAAAGCATGATGTTACTAGTAAAAAAATTATGAATTACTATTTAGTGAATAATGATGAAGAGGATGAACTTTATTATAAACTTCTTCTTACTCAAACGGATAAAGACACTCTACTTCGATTGATCGATGAGAAAGAGATTCCTGAAGAATATTCACAAAGAATTTATGAAAATTTCCATTTCTTTTTGGAACAGATTAAAACAAGTGAGATTGACTTGAATTTACTTTTTCGTGGCATATCTAAGCTAATAGTAGTTGATATATCTCTCGATAGAGATCATGATAATCCACAACTGATATTTGAGAGTTTGAATTCTACGGGCCTGGATTTGTCTCAAGCAGATTTAATCCGCAATTATGTTTTAATGAAACTTGAGCCCAAAGAACAAGAATTACTTTATAAAAATTATTGGGATCCAATGGAAAAGGGATTTGGTAATCTTAACGATTCGTCCATATTTGATAGGTTTATGCGAGATTATTTAACCGTAAAGACGGGTCGTATTCCGAATATAAGAAACGTCTATTCTGACTTTAAAGAATATGTAGGTAAGCAAAAGGATTTTACAATAGAAGAAGTTTCAAAAGATATCTATCAATTCTCCAAGTATTTTGTACACTTAGCTTTCCAAACCGAAAAGGATAAACAAATCAATGAAGTTTTAAAAGATATAAATTCCTTAAAAGTTGATGTTTCGTATCCTTTTTTACTTGAAGTTTATGATGATTATTACAAACAAAAGTTATCTAAAGATGAATTTATTTTAATTTTAAAATTGGTAGAGTCATATGTTTTTCGCAGAGCGATATGTGGAGTACCAACAAACTCTCTTAATAAAACCTTTGCCACAATGAGTAAGGAAATAAATAAAGAAAAATATTTAGAAAGTGTGCAGGTTGTTTTTGCACTTAAGGACTCCTATAAGAGGTTCCCTAACAATGAAGAGTTTATAAGAGAACTAAAAGTAAAAGACGTATACAATTTTAGGAACCGGAACTATTTACTAAGGAAGTTAGAGAATTACGAACGAAAAGAAATTGTCGATATTGAAAAATATACGATAGAACACATTCTCCCTCAAAATGAAAATCTGTCTCCTGAGTGGAAAAATAACCTTGGGGAAAATTGGCAAGAGATTCAAAAAACATATCTTCATACATTAGGAAATTTGACTTTGACCAGGTATAACTCTGAATTAAGTGATAAACCATTTAAAGTGAAAAGAGAATTGGAAGGTGGGTTTGCTGATAGTCCTTTACGTTTAAATAGAGGTTTGGGAAGACTTGAAACATGGAATGAACAAGAAATTGAAAGTAGAGGACAAAGACTTGCGGAACAAGCAGTATTAGTTTGGGGATCTCCACAAGTGTCAGAAGAAGTCTTGTCACAATATAAGAAACAGTTTGCAGATAGTAAGAGCGACTCCTATTCAATAAATGATTTTCCAGAATTATCGGGTTCTAAGCTAATATTATTTGAAGAAATTAGAAAAAGAATATGTAACCTGGATAGTTCAGTAAGAGAAGAGTATAAAAAGCGTTATATAGCTTATAAGACTACAACAAACTTTGTAGATATCATTCCCTTAAAAAGTCGCCTTAGTATAATGCTTAACATACGTTTCAGTGAAATTCATGATCCAATAGGAATCTGTAAAGATGTTACCAATTTAGGCAGATGGGGAAATGGTGACGTAGAGTTTGGGGTTTCAGACATCAATGAAATTGAAGATGCAATGTACCTTATTCAACAGTCATTTGATAAACATAGGGATGAAGACTAACAATTTCTTATGGCTTTTAGGGAAGTGTGATCGTAAAACTTTAAAATAAAGTTTTACGGAAAAAGCGAGAAAAAGCATGAAAACCCTATAAAAAATTGAATTTATTCCCAGGGTTGTTATACTAGTTAATAGGATAGTGTAAGCGCACTCAATGATTGCTGATTCTTGAAAAAATAGGAGGGAATCATGGGAAGATTAGTTCATTTTGAAATTCATGTAAGTGACATGGACCGTGCAAAGAAGTTTTATGGAGAGGTATTCGGATGGTCATTCCAGGATTGGAGTGAGTATGCAGGAATGCCTTACTTTGGAGCAGTAACTGGCGATGAGAGAGAACCTGGAATCAATGGTGCTTTGATGCAGCGGCAAAGTGCTTCTCCGGAAACCAACCAGGCGTTAAATGGATTTGCTTGTACAATGGGAGTGGAAGATTACGATTCCACGGAAGCTAAAATTATGGAGCATGGCGGCAAGGTGGCAATGCCCAAATATGCATTGCCTGGAATGGCGTGGCAAGGATACTATATTGATACAGAAGGAAATATATTCGGAATTCATCAACCCGATGAGAATGCAAAATAGAATACTTGAAATCTGATAGAATAAATAAAACCAGAAGGTAGTGATTCCTTCTGGTTTTTAGCTGTTATTAAGAATACAACCCATTATAAATGTCTAATGGAGCTGTTCGGCAAAAAAAGGAGAGATCAATATGTACGAATTAAAAACCAAAGAAACCGACAGCAGTGTGATCGAGTTTATTGAAAATGTGGACCTAAAAAAACGTGGACTGGGTGTATTCGTTCAGCTGGTCTTCCGGCTTTTCTCTTTTGAAACCACGGCCATCCAGCATGAGAACCTTGGGCAAACCTTTAAAGCTTAGGCTGTTTTTGAACTCCAAATTAAAATAGAAGGGGCTGTCCAAGAA
>NZ_JARMMC010000029.1:50837-83901 GCF_036216745.1 Fictibacillus sp. B-59209
TCATTGAAGATTTTTCAAGCCAAAAAGAGGCTGCCTGAAGGTCAATTTTCGACTTTCTGGACAGCCCCTTCTTCTTATTTATGATTACTTTATGAAGCTTTCAGTTCCTCTCCTACCGCTGAAGTATTGCTGCTGAATCGGCTAATAACCAGCCCTATAACTGTACCGGCAATTGCGGGTACGACCCATCCTAATCCTACAGAAGATAGCGGCAGGAATTCACTCATCTTTTGAACAGGACCCAGCTTCAGTCCGAACGCTTTTAACCCGCCGATGACGGCAAATAAACCTGTAAATAAGAGGGCACTTCCGTACACTTTTTTCGCATTTTTAAAGAAGCGATGGAAAAACGTCAATGTGATCAGCACGATGGTTAACGGATAAGCTGTGACAAGGAACGGCACGGAAACTTTAAGGATTTGGTTTAATCCCAGGTTTGAAAGGGTGAACCCAACCAGTGTGACGGCTAATACCACTGTCTTGTAGCTTGCTCGTGGAATCAGATTTGAGAAATATTGGCCACAGGCTGAGGTTAATCCGACCACTGTAGTAAAGCAGGCTAACGTAAAAATTAATCCGAGCAAGGTTTTACCGCTTTGTCCCAATAAAAGGGTGGAGGCCGCTGAAAGAATGTCGGTGCCATGTTCAAACGATCCGCTTGCTGCCATTCTTGCCCCCATTAACCCAAGACTGACATAAACCAATGAAAGCAATACTCCGGCAATCAGGCCGGCTTTCAATGTATAGTTCGTTAATTGCTTTCTGTCTTTTATGCCTCTTTGCTGAATGGATGTAAGAATGACGATTCCAAATGCGAGTGAAGCAAGGGCATCCATGGTGTTATACCCTTCCAGGAAGCCTGTAGAAAAAGCCCCGGATTGATATGCCGCTGATGGTGATTGGAAAGGTGCATCCAGTTTAACAAATCCGGCCACGCACAGGACAACCATCGCTAATAGCAAAGCAGGGGTAATCCAGCGGCCCATGTATTTTTCCATTTTGGATGGATTCAAGCTGACGACATAAACAAGCGTAAAGAATAGCACGGTGAATAAGAATAAAACCAATGATGAGTGTGATTGACCGAGAAATGGTTTAATCCCCATCTCATAAGCAACATTGGCGTTTCTTGGAATGGCAAGGAATGGTCCGATGGATAAATAGACGACAACCATAAATACCGTGCTGAATACCGGGTGAACACGATTGGCGATCGTTTGAGCGCCTCCTTTTACAAGGGAAACGGCGTATAGTACGGCAAAGGGAAGACCTACGCCCGTAATGATAAACCCTGCCATGGCGAGCCAGTAGGATGTTCCCGATTGTGCCCCCAGGAAAGGCGGGAAGATCAGGTTTCCTGCTCCAAAAAACATAGAAAATAGCATTAATCCAATAAATAAGGTGTCCAGTTTTCTCAAAGTAATCTCTCCTTTATTGTTTTGAAAAATAAAAAAACCCGTCCCTGTAAACAGGGACGAGTTTGCGCTCGCGTTACCACCCTAATTCCGCAGCTATAATAAATAAGCATACGGCTCTCAGTCAACGTACCATCATACGTGTTCCTTTGTAACGGCGGACAACCCGGCAAAAGCTTACCATTCATCAGCTTTGCATCTCAGAGATGATTTTCGGACAAGGCCTGAACATCGGCTTTCACCAAGCGCCGATTCTCTTTAGGACAGGGATCAAATCTTACTCTTCTCTTCATCGATTTTAAGTATAAAAATAATTTAGCAGAGGCAAATCAATAAGTCAATATTTTTTGACAGTTTTAACAATTCCGATTGTTTCTATTGGAACGACTAGCACCTGTTCCTTGAATAAGACATATTATGCAGTAAACCCATGCTGACAAAAAGCATGGGTCTTTGGATAAGTTTAACTATCAGCAAATAAAGCTGGTGATAGGTGGACTTAGCAGGAAATAAAAAGAAAATATGTTTTCTTATTTCTTTCCGCTTAACGTTTTAAATATATCATCACCTGGAGCAACAGGGGAAGAACAAGGAGCATCACCCTGCATAACACCAAACTCTGTTATTTCACAAATACTTATTACTAATTCTGTAAATGATATATAACCTGCCTGAAAACAACAACTCATCTTATCTGCATTCTTAAGGATAAGAACCGAATCGCACTTTACATCTTTTATAGTGCCGCGAGCTATATCGCCATTTCTTTCATAAACAACAACGAAGTCTCCTCTTCTTTTTTCTAGTTGTTCTGCCAGTTCTTCCACACAGTCACATTGACAATCTGATTTTTTATGGCTGCTTGACAAATTACCCAACTCTCCCTTCAAGAGTAAATTAAATGAAATTTCTATATTCAGGATTCTTGCTTTTTGTTTCTATGTTTTATAGTTTAAAAGAAATTTCTATTTAAGATATTCAAGATTCATAGTTTTTGTTTGTATGCTTGTCTATTAAAATCAAAATTTGTTTACAAGATTTGTTAGGTAAAAATGCCATTGAGAAATTGAAACTGGCAAATAGAAAACATGCAAAAAAGGAGTGAAGGGCTGTAGGGCCCATCACTTTTTGGGGGATTTGGTGAGATTGAACGCTCGTTTTTTCCCGGCTTTTTCTCCGAGCGTGGAGGATGTAGAAGAGTTTAATCAAACGTTTGTTTAATAATTAGTAAACCCTGTAAAGCGAACAGAATCATTCGGGCTTTACAGGGCTTGAAGAATTTCATCTAGTATAGGTAACCGCATCAGTTATACAGGTTTCCCTGTAATCTGGGATGGGGCCTGAAGCAGCCCAAAGGGATTTGGAGCAGGCTGGTTTTTCCTTTTTCACTCAGTTTATAGAGGTCATCATAGGATTGGACATCAAATCCGAGAAGAGGATGCCCGCCCATATTTAATGCCGAAGCTGCCAGAAGCAGGTGCTGAGACAGAATTCCAGCTTCCATGTGCTGAATACGATGTCCCCTGTATCCATAAGCGTTCTTGTAATGATCCTTATGGCCAGAGATTGTGAAGGAAAGTGGAACTTGAGTCATGTTTACAGTATCAGCAAGCAGTCCGTCTTGCAGCTGGCATCGGAAATCACCCTCCTGAATAGGTTGTAACGCATGATTGGATCCATCATAAGAATAGGAGCCATTGGGTATACCTTTTATGTTATACATACAACAATAGAGTGAAACACGGTAAGGAGGTTTCTGAAAAGCATAGTCTAGATCATTTCGGTAAGAAAAAGTGGAGAAGGCTTCGAATAGAAGGGCTGATAAGGTTTGTTGGTTTATGGGTTTCTGAACAAAGTCCATTCCAGGCGAATATCGATTTCGGCAGGCGGAATAGAAATCATACGATAACCGGTCCACACGAGGCAGCAGGTGAAACGGATGTGCTTGCTCTTCTTTCTTTTCTTTTTCCATTTGCTTATGAGTTGGGAACGAGTCCAGCATGCACGCCTCATTCATCTTAATCAGCATGGAATATTCGCAAATTTTCTTGGAACGGACGTAATGCTGATGGTCAAGTGGTTTCAGTTCACCGCATAACGAAGCAGCATTGGAGGGTTCCTCTGTTTCATCACTCGTAAACCAGTTCATGGCTGGATTAACGGAAAGAGGAATCACCGCATATACACTTTCTTCTTGCTCGGATAGTCCTAAAAGATGATGAATAGCACGGTCAAGAAAATGGTAATACACCCCCGTCTCAAAACCCATGCGTCTTCCTGTTTCCAGCAGCTGACCGATCACAAAGCCGGTATCCAGCCCTTGCAGACGGTAAGAAAAGTTATGGTATTTGAAAAAATTCTTCCAAAAAAACGTGGAGCTAAATACGGTACCAAAAGTGGAGGAAAAGTCACAGCGATTGCCCAGAGCTCTGTTCAAGTAGCTGTCAAAATTCCCTTCCCTTAAACAAACTAAACGATGGTGTGCAGCATCATAGTGATAAATGCCTTCAGGCAGATCCTCAATTTTCAAATAGATGTAAAGTTCAGTTGGATACAGTGCACCGCCGGATGGAGCAAAGCGCCGGAATGCTGTCCATTCTTCTGTTTGTTCAGCAAAAGGATGTGTTTGGCTAACCTGTGTAAGCCCGAAGGTATATTTAAGAAAGTGACTCATTTCTTGGAGATTTGGTTTTGAGTTTCTTTTCTTTTGTTCGAGATGGAGGGGTATATTTGCGGGTAATTCCACTACAGGCAACCCCCGGTAAAGCTTATAGGGAAGGGGGGCGTCGTCCCAATTCGCCTCCCAGTCCCGGGGTTTTATTTTGTCAGATTCATAATGCAGGTTATGCAAAAATTCATCGAGGTTCATTCCTTTTCCCCCTTTGGGACTGCTATGGAAATGGATGAGGATACGGGTTAAGGCTGCTATAAGTCAGCGGCTCTCTCGCATATCCGAGTTTCGCTGGTATGTTCAACACCCGATCCAATCCCTTTAGTCGAGTAAGGTGATGTCCAAATGTCATGGGCAGCATCCCGGGTATCACTACTTTTACACAATGTAGCCCGTTTCGTTTCAGTTCAGGGCTTGTTTGGTCCACAACAATGACCTCCAGCTGAAGCTGGCGAAAAACTTCCAGGATCTCCACAACATCATCCAATAAATCAGCGGATTTACGAACGGGGTGAAATTCCTGTTGAAAGCTCCTTTTCGGGCGCTGATCGAGAAGGAAGAATAAGCGTTCCTCCGCTTCCTTTAACCCGTATAGCATCGAATGGTCTTCCATATGATGAACGAGTAACGAATCATCATACATCTGCCTATATTTCTCCCGTTCCTTTTCCAGCTTATCGTCCATGTTGAGAAGCATGCCTGAGAGTTCTTGAACTGCTCCTTTTACAGCTCTTAAAGGATCAATGTGGGCTCCAGCGGCACATAAAAGATTCATGCCCGTTTGCTTCGTGTTTTTGGCAAGCGCCCAAATGCTGGGAATGCCGTTCTCGGTCGTCGAATTAAACAAATGCACCTCATATCCGGTCACTGCGTGTATGCGCTGAATCATGAGCTGAAGCTCCAGGTCGTCTATGGTAGACAGATCCAGACGAGGAATAGGGAGTTGGCCGTACCATGTCATTAAAAATGAATCCCGCTCAACAATTTCGAAAATACCGTAAAGAATCGCTTCCTCCATGCTTCCGCCGAGTGCACAGCCGTTAGAGGTTTCATAAACAAAGCCTTCCCCGCCACCCAAGCTGTAATAGGCGAACGTCTCTGGTACCAGGATGGGCCGGTTCTGTGATAAAGAATAGCCCCAAACCCAATGAATGGGCCGGTCGGGGTCCAATGGCCTGAAAGGAAATCCTGGCATGTCATATTGTTCCTTTGTATGAAGTCCTATTGATCGAGGGTTAAGGGCATGCTTTTCCACCTTGGAATACGGTTCATAAACCATTGTCCGTTTACCCATTGGGGAATAGCCGCAGTATCTCTCCAGTCCTTCTAAGATGGCTGATTGTTCACTTTGAGCATACGAATGGGTTCGCCCACCCGTTAACTCGTCGCCTGATAGTAGAGGAAGATTGACAATCGTATCGGCAAAAGGGGAAATGAAGTCATATCGTTTATGATTAAGAAGGCCCGTTCTGCTATCTAAGTAATCCTTGCCCAGAACCTTCTCCATATCTTCCAGCGAGCGGCAGCGATAGCTATCGATTGATGTCTTCGGGCTTTGTTTCAGTATGATCTCTGCGGTATCCGCTGTATCCTCTGGAAGATCGCCGCACACAGGGCAGTATGGGTCAGGCAAAAAGAAATGATAGGATAGCCGGAGCGTATTTAACTGCAGAAGAAATACATGTTCATACGTGCGGGCTTTTTCTCCTTTTAACAATCTATGGACCTCTTCTTGAATGAGATAGGAAGTTTGCAATAATCCTGAAGCTGAAGCCCAAGGATCTTGCTCGATACCAGGTTGATCCATCTTGTATTCTTTCATTTGGAATTGTTCTCTCCGGTCAGATCCCGCCATAAAACGGCGCCTATCCGCGCACTGAGAACACCCCTGTTTGTCTGGAAGAACAAGCGGGCCAATGTTGGCTTCACCAAATGATACGAATCCCCGAAGCCAAGGGATGCCAAAGAACGAAAAGGCCTCATCAGCTTCTAGGTGTTCAGCCGGAACCCAGGAATCGTGGAGCACTAATGCCAGATTTCCTTGATTCGGAATGGCTTCTTTTACAGTGGCCCAGCGTGTAATGGAATAGAGCCCGCTCAATTGTTTGCTTACGGTGTCAGCTAACATTCCGTTTCCGATGATGATGATGGAGTGGCTCATGGAAGTTCCTCCCCGCTTAACGCAATCCCATAAATGCCAGCCGTATTCTCTTTAAAAATCGCTTCCAGATGAAGTTCAAAGATGTTTGCTTGTTTTTTATTCTGCCTTAATCGATTTATTGCAGAATGGAAGGTTTCGTCTAACGGCTTTTCTTCAAAAGAAGGAACCCGAACCTTCTGTTGAGCATCCTTTTGCGATGTAATGGAGGAAACCGCAACCCCATAGGGATAATGTGAGGTTTCTCGATTTTGAGAATCCATCACAGCCGTTTGTAATGCTCTGCTTAAAGCCATCTGCATATTCAATCCAACGCTTCCATACCACTTGCCGTTTGATTCAACCCAAACGACAGGAAAACCCAGTACTTCACGGCCACATAAAAATTCTGGTTCAGACTTCTTGGTTCTCAGAGCCTGCAGAAAAAATTGGCAGCGATGATCATTGACAAGACTTACATCCAATGTGGCTTTAGTGACACCGTGATCTGCTTGCTTCACAAATTCTTCATGAAGTGCGTTTTGCATTGCTCTGCATAAACCTTCTGCAGGGGTCTTGCCCATCCCGATTCCCCATGATGAAGGATGCTCACTGAAAAAGTCATTCCCAAAACTCCTGGCATATGTTTCAATTCCAATCAGACCTGCCTCCAGGCGAGCTTCTTCATGCGTGAGTCCTGAACAGACAGTCTCAGGATAGAGCTTGGCAGGGCCTTCTGAACGCGGATCAGCAACCTGGACTTTGCATTGTGATAACGGGAGCTGGAGTAAATCTGCTTCCTCCCAAAGATGAAAAACACCACATTCTTTTGAAGTAATCCGGTAAAACAGGGAATGTAAGTCCATTTGTTGATGATCGCATGTTTCAAGGAATGTAGCCGGGTCGTTAATCGGTTCGGCATAAACACGCCCAGTAACCAACGGGTGAGGGAGAAAGGTGTGCCAGCTTCCTTCGAGCGTTTCCAAGTTAAGCAAGTAAAATGGTCTTTCTCTTTTTCCCTCATGTACGCCCGTGATTTCTTTAAAAAGCTCAAAAACCGCCACATTGGCTATTAGCGCACCTGCTGTTTGTGATAAGGAGTGAGAACCATTGCCTTCTTCATTCAGCCTCTGGTGCAGTCTGCGGAAGGCAGACTCCCAGCACGAATCGGATTCAGCAGAAACGAGCGGGCCGGCAAAAGCTAAGTCTTTTAAAATAGTAACGGGAAGAACAGTCTTCTTTTGTTCCTTGCAGATGGCCAGAAGGGTACGAAGTTGAGATAAATCACTGTCCTTGCATCCATATAGGATGCAATCAAACGGTTCTGCATTTTCTCTCCAAGAATTTTTCCCGGAACTTAAGATGGTGATTTTGGTTTCGGGCTCTGACTTGCGTGCTTCAGCTATCATCTCATTTAACCGCTGCTGAATCGTTGGGTGTGATTCAGTGAGTATGACGCTGAAAGAAGGAAGCCCTGATTCAATCAATGATCGAACGAGAGAGAGGAGAAGCGAATCCGAACCGAGCACCGCTACTTTTGCATTGCGGTAAACTTGGAATCGATAACCGCCCGAATCACGAATATGATCTAAATATTCGATTTGGGAGGCATACTTAGCAAGGATGCGATCAGGAAGCTGATGTGGGAGATCCTGGCTTACATCACGGACAAAACCGTTCTCGTACAGAACATGTGCGATCTTATACACTTGTTCTTTATAAGCATCTGGTAAACCGTTTGTGACAGAATCAAGAGTATGGGTTCCGTCGAAAATAGGAATTAATTTTTCCAGCCATCGGTCAATGGTGCTGCCTTCCATTCTTAAAGATTTTACGTTGTTCCGGAGATATACACCTTTAGCTGAATCCGGAAAAACAAACGTGTCTCTGTTTACTTTTAAACACATAGAAGGATTTAATTTTTGCATGATCGACCTCCTCTTTAGAAGCTCTACATCTTTTACATCATTTAACTCTATGGATGCCTGATGTCCATTATGCCTATCCAAACGATAAAAGCCCTGCCGAGGGATATGCAGGGCCGGTCTTTTGTTAAAATACCTATCACTACCGATCGGAAGCTTAACTGCTTCCGCCACGACCGCAGCGGCCGCAGCCGCCACAACGGGCACAGCCGCCACAGCCGCCGCAACGGCCAAAGCAGCCGCCACAGCCGCCACAGCCAAAGCAGCGGCCAAAGCAGCCGCCACAACCGCCACAGCCACCGCATACACCAAAGCCACCGCATACACCAACACAGAAACCAATGCCAAAGCCAACACAGAGACGAGCGGAATCACTCGTATCTTGATCCTGAGGATAATTCGGGGTAACATTGCTGACATTTACACCATCAGTGTGCAGCCCCTGAAGATCCCACTTGAATTGTTCATTCAATAAAAAAACCTCCTACTTTATTTTACGGGTTTAACGAGCTGAGAAATCGCCAGAACACAAACGTTTTTTCTGGAAAAGTACCCTCAAAATAAAATATGGGATGTGGTTGTCCCAAGTTACTGTCCATATGCCTAGTTATCATACGGCAACAAATATAAACGTTTAATTCCGACAAATCTACTATGGATAGTATTGACAATGGAGGAGAATCGCTTTATTATTAGAAATGTTCTAAAAACAATAGCATAACCGTTCTTATCGAGAGTGACTGAGGGATTAGGCCCTATGACGTCCGGCAACCTCCAATTTGGAAAGGTGCCACTTCCTACAGAATGATTTTCATTCTGAAAGATAAGGTGATTGAATTTATAATCCAATGCCTCTTTCATGATGAAAGGGGCTTTTTTATTTGGAAAGAAAGAGGGGGTTGTTTCATGATTGAAGTCAAAAATCTGTTGAAGGTTTACCGTTCGAAGAAAAAAGAGATCGTGGGGGTCAACAACGTATCTCTTACGGTAAAAGAAGGAGAGATCTACGGCATTATCGGTTACAGCGGTGCAGGGAAGAGCTCTTTGATCCGATGTTTAAATTTATTGGAGAAGCCAACATCGGGTGAGGTTTGGATTGATGGGGTGAATCTTGCCTCTTTAAAAGGAGAAGATTTAAGAAAAGCCCGGTTAAAGATTGGCATGATCTTTCAGCATTTTCATCTGGTCAGTTCAAAAACCGTCTATGAAAATATTGTATTTGCCTTGAAAGCAGCGGGCAAATCAAAGGATGAGGCGGAAAAGCGAGTATTGGAACTATTGGACCTCGTGGATCTTGCGGATAAGAAGGATCAATATCCGGCTCAGTTGAGCGGAGGTCAGAAACAAAGGGTCGGAATTGCCAGGGCGCTTGCCAATAACCCGAAGGTGCTTTTATGTGATGAGGCAACTTCTGCCCTCGATCCAAGCACAACAAAGTCCATCTTAAACTTATTAAAGGACATTAACCGCAAGCTGGGATTGACCATCGTTCTGATCACGCATGAGATGGAAGTAGTGAAGGAAATCTGCCATAAGATAGCCGTCATGCAAAATGGTGAAGTGATTGAGGAGGGCGAGGTCTATGACATCTTCTCTGATCCTCAGAAACCGCTCACCAAAGATTTTATTAACAGTATCCTGCAATTTGAATTGCCTAAGCAGCTCATTGAAAACCGCAAAGGGAAGATCATCAAGATTCAGTTCAAAGGCGAGATTGCCGAAGAATCAGTGGTGTCAGAGCTTTTCCAGAAATACAACGTGAAAGGAAATATTCTGCACGGGAAGATTGAGTACATACAGGATATCCCTCTGGGCATTTTCATTATGGAGCTTACAGGTGAAAATTCCGAAGTAGAGAGAGCGATCGAATATATTACAAGAAAAACAAGGAGTTTGGAGGTGGTTTATGATGTTGCTTGATTCACTTGTACAGCTTCTTCCTGATTTAAACAATGCGTTCTTCCAAACACTTTATATGGTGGGCATCTCTTTAGCCGTGGCCATCATCATCGGGCTCCCGCTTGGTGTATTGCTTTTTGTAACCGATAAAGGATTATTCCTTGAAAATTCCACTGTGAAAAGTGTTACAGGGTGGATCGTCAACTTGATTCGTTCGATTCCCTACATTATTCTTTTGGTGGCGTTATTGCCGTTAACCAATTTGCTTACAGGGACAACAATTGGGCCTACTGCGGCTTCCGTATCCCTCTCTGTTGCTGCGATTCCTTTTTTTGCAAGAATGGTTGAAGCGTCACTCCGAGAAATCGATAAGGGAGTGATCGAATCAGCCGTAGCAGTTGGGGCAACCTCATGGATGATCATTAAGGATGTGCTTCTTCCGGAAGCCAAACCGGGTTTGATTCAAGGATTAACAATCACGACAATCAGCTTGGTCGGTTATTCAGCCATGGCAGGTATTGTTGGCGGGGGAGGAATCGGTGACTTGGCCATCCGATTTGGGTACTATCGCTATGATAATACCGTCATGATTACCACGGTAGTCGTTTTGATTTTACTCGTCCAAATCATTCAATTCACCGGAGATAAGATCTCCAAACTCGTAGATAAAAGATAAAACAATAGGGGAGAGAAACAAATGAAAAAGTTTACTTCAGCACTCATTCTATTACTAGCCATTGGTGTTCTGTCAGCATGTGGCTCAACTTCCAGCGGATCATCAAGCTCAGGAGACAAGAAGAACATCAGCATTGGAGCAACAGCCGGCCCATACAGTGATATGGTCAATAAAGCCATCAAACCTGAACTGGAGAAGAAAGGATATAACGTTAAAATTGTAGAGTTCAGTGATTACATTCAGCCGAACCTCTCATTAGCTAAAGGATCTATTGATGCGAACCTGTTCCAGCACAAAATCTATATGGAAAACTTCGCAAAAGAAAAGAATTTAAAGCTTTCTGAACTGATTATTGTACCAACTGCGCCAATGGGTGTATATTCCAAGAAATTCAAAAAGATTGAAGACATCAAAAACGGCAGCACGGTAGCCATTGCCAACGATCCCGTTAACCTGGCCAGAACGCTGTTAATGTTCCAGGATGCCGGTCTAATTACCATCAAGAAAGAAGTCAATCCATTAACCGCTTCAGAAAAAGATGTTCAAGAAAATCCGAAGAAACTTCAATTCAAGCCGCTTGAAGCTGCGCAATTGCCAAGAGCGGTTGGAAGTGCAGATGTATCGGCCGTTCCGGGTAACTTCGCGCTTGCGGCAAAAATGAAATTGCAGGATGCTCTCTTCCTTGAGAACATGCCGGATCAATACCGTAACCGGGTCGTTGTGAACACAAAAGATGTTAAAACCCAATTCACTAAAGACATTAAAGCAGCCGTGGAATCCAAAGAGTTTGAAAAAACCATAGATAAAGAATTTAAAGGTTTTGGGAAGCCGGAGTGGATGAAGAAGTAAATTGAATGAAGAACAAGATGGGTTACATCTGCGGGTACAGGCAGAACTGGCTGGGCACTGTAACAAGATTATGCGGTGGCAGCAGCAGCAGTATTGGCCGGAAACGGAAACGAGAATACCGTTTACGAACTTTCAGAAACTTATGACTCAAGAAGAATTGGCGTCTGCTGTTGGAACTGTATTAGGTAAAGAAGTATCCGTGCAGCAAGTCGATGATACTGCTTATGCGGCTATTATGAAAGGTGCTGGTGTACCGGATTTCATTATTCCTATGCTTGTCGACATCCAAAAAGGTATTCGGGATGGTGAATTAGAGGTAGAGAGCAACGATTTCGAAAAATTGCTTGGCCGCCCTCTTACACCAATAAACGAGGCTTTGAGTTACATTGTTAGTGAAATCTCTGCAAATAAGAATTAAATTTAATCAAAACAAAACGGGGCTGTCCAAGAAGTNNGACTTTCAGGACAGCCCCGTCTTTTCATATAAAGGTCTTGGGTTTAAAGGAGGATTTATTGAGATTGTACGCTCGTTTCCTCCATCCAATACGCCTCCCGAATATTAATCTGCTTACGAATATCCCTGAGGATGTCATTGGTGACGTCCCCTTCTTCGTAAAGATGCTGGATTTCGTTCCTCTCTGCCTGGAACGCTTTGATCTGGAGCTCTCTTTTCATCTGGGCGTGATGGATGGATTCCTCGCTTTTTTTCGCAAGCCTGAACGTCATAATTAATCGATTGTATTCCCCTATGACCCCTAGATAAATGTGTTTATTGTCTGGCGTGATATGGTTCTTTAAATAGTGAATGGCAGCCTTCGCCATGTTGACTTTTAGCTTAATCAGCTTTTTTGTTCGCAAGCGGCGATTTTTACGGCGTTCCTTGTGTTTTGGTGTGAAAAGCTTTACGAAAGAAAGCAAACTTCTTTTAAAAAGCGTCCAAATGAACAATCTTCTATATTGCATCCGGTTTGTTTGAGCGAGCCGCCTTCGCTGGATATGTTCCTCAATGAGATTCGCCGTATCCCTGTCAATCTTTCCTGTTCTTTTTAAATTCTCATAGTAGCGGACTTCCGCCTCAAGTGCCTTCAGCCGAACCTCGGATTCTTCCAATTTCACTTGCTCCGAACTCTTTTCGCTTACCTCATTACGAATCGTATTGTAAGCGGTGATGACGGATACTGCCGCACCCCGATTCTCATCCGTTAAGGATTCCTCAACAGAATGGATGGCAGCTTCAAGGGTTCGCAGCCTTGCCGTCCGTTCCATTTCCTCTTTCAGCTTTTCACTGTTTTCTTTTTCCGTCCGTGATAGAAGCGGAAGGAAAACACTTGCAGCGATTAAGGTAACCAAGATCACTCCGGCTGCGATAAAGATGATTAATGAACGCTCAGGAAAGGGACTTCCTCCGGCGATCACATAGGGAATCGTAAACGCACCAGCGAGGGTTACCGCCCCTCGTACTCCTGAAAGGGTAAGGATGGATATGGCTCTCACAGAATTAGTTTGAGGCTGTTTCTTGTCCAGCCATCCCCAGCGCCAGGTTGCCGAAATCCAAAGGAAACGAAGAAGAATAAGGGCTGCCCATAGGATGAGGATGTAGCTTGTTACCTGCCAATTATTAAAGGAGGGATCCTTAAATATTTCACTTGCCACCCTAGGGATCTGCAACCCTAACAGCACAAACACCAGCCCATTTAAAATATAGATGAGAACCGTCCACGTACTTTGGGAAACCAATTGCAGCTGTCCAACTGGAACCCGGCTTCGATCCTGATGGATGGTGTAGACAATCCCGGCTGCTACAACCGACAAGATACCGGAGAGATGTAAATGCTCAACAATGTAAAAAATGACAAAAGGGGTAAGAAGCTGAATGAGCATATGAATCGTAACATCCTCCATACCAAGCCTTCGAATAGATGTCTTCAACTGAATAATCAGGATGGCTAAAATGACACCGCCAAGGAACCCTCCAATCGATATGACTAAAAAACTCCAACTGGCTTGTGCCAATGAAAAAGCGCCGGTCACGGATGCGGCAAGGGCAAATTTAAAGGCAACCAATCCTGAAGCATCGTTCATTAATCCTTCACCTTCGAGAACGTGCATAATCCGTTTCGGTATCTTCACACGGCTTGAAATGGAACCTACAGCAACAACATCGGTAGGAGAGAGAATCGCTGCAAGGGCAAAGGAAGCAGCCAATGGGATCGTTGGAATGAGCCAATGAATTAAGTTGCCAATGGCAAATACGGTGACGAAAACCAGACCGAGGGCCAGCAAAAGGATCGGTTTACGGAGTTTCCATAAAGCGTGCCTCGAAACATGTCTCCCATCGTGAAAAAGTAAAGGGGCGATAAAGAGAATGAAAAATAATTCCGGCTCCATGGGGATTTGTATTCCCAGCGGAAGGGTAGCAAGCGTTACTCCTAAAGCAATCTGAATAATGGGTACCGGTATGTAAGGGATAAAATGATTAATCAGGCTGGATAGGCCGATAAGGGACAGCAGTAATAAAATAATGAGAAAAAACTCCATGATCTACCTCCTCTCCTATCTATTTTGTAACATAATCGTATTTTTAAGTGTACCAATCGGCCTGTGGATTAAAATTTTTTAAATGGGAGTACATATCTTTATATGATGTTTTATTTCAAGGGGGCTTAGGATGAGGGAATTTCATTTCAAGCCAATGTTTTCACTTCTATTCGGGACCTTGTCGATCAACAAAGAGATAGTCAGTATTAATCAAAAGGATTAGCGGTTAGCTTCTTCAGGGAAAATTTGCAGTCTAATTGGATTAGGGATGAATTTTTTTATTTTCTACCGATTATCTGGTTTGCGATCGCAGGATTTTAAGCGAAGGAAAAACTCGCCGATTTGGCGAGTTTTCTTTGATTATTGTTGAAAAGGCTGCTTTCCTTGTGGCGGCATTTGGGGCTGGCCGGTTGCTGGAATGAAGCTTTGGGTCATCTGCTGCATATCTTGAGGAGATAATTGTGGTACCTGGTAATACTGGCGCTTATTTTGGTAAAGGAAGATTTCGTAAGCCATCTCGACATAGTTGGCTACATTGTCAGCCATGACCCTTCTGACAACGGGGTTCGTTACTTCCACTGAAGTCATCGTCAGCAGGGAGGCTGTTGATTTTATGAGGCCAAGCATATGCCCAGAAAGGCCTTGGTCCTTAATTTCTGAAATGGATTGATTCGGCTTTTTAGGCTGTGAAGGCTTTAGCCCATAGGTAACTGTGTTGTTCTGCTTAATCCTGTATTCTGATGTCGGGTGAGAGGGATTTGCACCCGACGTAAAGCATTCACACAGTATGTTGTAATGATCAAGAATGAACCTATATTGCCTGTCCAGGATGTCGATCAACTCTGGATCTTTCGCAAAGGATCGAAACATCATGTATTGATCAAGAACGTTGATTAACCCCGAAAGGATCTCGTGAAGGTCAAATACTTCATGACCTCCATGATTCATTTGGTTCGGTAATTGCTGTGTATTGAAATTGGGCGGATTCGTTTGTTGGTTGTACTGGTTTTGCATCATAATTACCTCCTGACATTCGTTCAAGATGAACAAATTTATTATTAGCATAGAGGTTTCTCTTATCACGTTTTCTTTTTGGTAAAAAACAGTAAGAAGGCAAGTTTCGCTCTAAAATTCTTTCGGCAATCAATATTGTTTTAGCAGCTAAGGCACTAATCATTTTTGTTGCTGGATTATTTCGTAATGATTTTGACGGACCCGCAATGAGAGGAACGGGGTTTTTTTCATATGAATTTCAACAATAACCAGTTCTTTTGAAAATTTTTATGGGAAAAATAAAAAGCACTTCTATCTTAATCTTGGTACTGTTGTTATATGGTTTTTCATTGCTTGTACATACTTTTTTGATCTTTGAGGGAAAACACAGGGTTACATATAGCTCAGTGTTTTTTTGTTTATGGATAATTTTAACGCCATGTTATTTGTAAAGCTGAGCAGCCGCCTGAGGAAACCGTGGCCTTGGTGCCAGGCACCTGTTTTAATTTTGAAAAAGATGCCGATAAAATAAATGTCGGTCATCATCACAAAGTATAAAGGAGAACAAAAATATGGATTTACGCAGTCTCAATTACTTGCCGATCATCGTTGGCGGTATTGTTTATATGCTGTATGGCGGCATTTATTATTCCATTGTTTTATCAGAAAAAAAGAAAAGCACTCATAAGGAATTTGCAGCCAATGAAAGCAAAGGGCCGGGAAAATACATCTATTCCGTGATTACCGCATTTATCATTTCATTTTTCATTGCCGTTCTTGTCCAGTCCATTGGGGCAGATACTCTAGGGACCGGGCTCGGAATTGGATTCATCATCGGCTTGCTTATTACGCTCGTTTATCTAAAGAATTCATTGTTTGGACTGATCTCCAGGAAATCATTTTTCATTGCGCTTGGAGACCACCTTGTCATTTTCACGGTGCTTGGTGCGATTCATGGGATTTTAAATTAGTCCGATAGCAAGGAGGAGGACAGACTAAATTTAGCTGTCCTCCTTTTTTTATGGAAAGGTTATTGACGAAGATTTTAGAACGTGTTACCATTAGGTCACTTATTACATGTGACCTTTTATTCACATGTTTAACCAACCTATCTATTTTACTGAAAGGATCGTTGAAATGGATGAAAACCTTTCTATCGTATTTAAAGCATTAGGACACCCGATCCGAAGGCGAATTCTCGATATTCTCAAGCAATCGCCGAAAACAACAGGTGAACTACACGAATTCTTTCCGGAAGTCACCAGGTACGCCATCATGAAGCACTTGAAGATTCTGGAGGAAGGGAACTTGGTGCTCGTTCGGCGTGAAGGTAAATATAAAAGGAACTTTCTGAATGCGGTGCCTCTTCAAGAAGTGCATAACCGCTGGGTAGGAAAATATATGGAGACAACGGCCAGCTCGTTGTTAAATCTGCAGTCGGCTGCAGAACAAAAGGGAGGAAAAGAAACAATGGCAAACACTAAGGATTTTCATATTGAACAAGAGGTATTCATCAGTGCATCAAGGGAAGATGTTTTCAAAGCGTTAACAGAAAAGGCGGGAGATTGGTGGGAGTTTCGTATCGCACCAAAAGAAGTGTCTTCTCATTTTACATTCGATCCCGTACCAGGAGGGCTCTTCATGGAAAAATGGGGAGAGAATGAGGGAGCAGTTTGGGGCAATGTGTATTATGTAAATGCTCCTGAAGAAATTCGTCTGCACGGACACCTTGGCATGCGGGGAGCTGTAAACAGCGCCTATACGTATCGTCTTCTCGAGAAAGAAGGAGGAACATTGCTTCAACTTTCTCATTCAGCATCTGGTATCCTGCAAGAGCAATGGGAACAAGAACACGCTAAAGGATGGGAGTATCTTCTTGGAACCCTTCTTAAAAATTACGTGGAAAATTAATGATAGCTGTGATAATCGGAGGAAGCCAAGATGGTAGACGTTTTTACCGAAATCAACATTAACCGCCCTGTATCACAAGTATCAGAGTATGCAGCAGATCCTGATCATGCGCCTGAGTGGTATGTGAATATCCATTCCGCTGAGTGGATCACGCCAAAACCGCTCAAGGTCGGTTCTCAAATCGCTTTTAAAGCGAATTTTCTTGGCCGGGAACTTGCTTATGTTTATGAAATTATTGAATTTATTCCGGGAAGCAAACTGGTGATGAAGACAGCTAACGGACCTTTTCCGATGGAGACCATCTATACATGGCATGCGATTGATCAGGATCATACACGCATGACATTAAGAAACAAAGGCATACCAAGCGGCTTTTCCAGGATGTTTTCTCCTTTTATGTCTTCCATGATGAAGAGAGCAAACATGAAAGATTTAAAGAAAATAAAAGACATGCTTGAAAAATGATCTGCAAGAAAGGCTGGCCACAACTACTCATTATGCTCGGTGAGTACCTGGGTCAGCCTTCTTTTTTTTATAGCCCCGGCACACGGGCAGGCGTATAAGACATTGCTGGATTGGAAGTATTTAAGTTATTCCATGTTACTGCATAGTAATTGGGGCAGTCTGGCCGGCTTGTTACGTTTCCGCCGCATCCTGTAATGAGGTATGGAATCTGGACGGAGGTGCCTCCGAGTGTCGTCTCGATCGTATATTCGTAGCTCGTATGACGATGATGGTTGAAGATCGCTTTTACGCTGGTGTTGATGTTTTGAAAGAAGGCATCGGTTTCGGGAGTTGAAAGAACTGCATAATGACCTTCTGGAAAGCTTCTATTTTTGCCCACTCTTAAAACGGCATGGAAATCGATGAGAACAGGGCTTGATGCAGCTGTTCTTTGTTTGAGCCAGGCCAAATCGGCCGGACGAAAGTAGGGAGCTCCGGCTAATCCAGGGAAATACGTCGGAATCCGAATAAGATGAACGTTTGCCCCGTGTATATGAATATCCTGGCGGACGCTTCCTATATATTTTTCAAAGATTCGAGTGGGGAGGTCGCCATTTTCCCAGATCATATCGTGGTTGCCGATACTAACAAAGATGGGGAGACTCGCCGGGAACAGGACTTCCTTAGATACGGCCGCAAAAGCTTTCATATTTTCGTCTTTATTTCCCTCACCGATCGTATCGCCGCCATGCACAACAAAAGAGGCGGTGCTGCTGTAATTCATCGCCATGTGCTGTAAAATCCTGCGATATCTCTCTCCTGCTGTATCGAGTATATAACGATTTCGTATACGGTCATAACCCGTTGTCCTTACATGACTGTCTCCCAGAACAAGAAAGGTCAGCCGATCTGAAGGGATATCTTTATGATTCAAAAGCTGAAGAGATTCGGTATTCAATCTTGCCATCACGTAACCTCATTTCGTTTCCAAAATCCATGTTGATTTATCCTATGTTCGTTTAAGGCTATTGTTTATAATAATCTGAAACCACAAGAGGAAACAGTAGAAGGTAAAAATCTAGGCCGTGGCGAATTAGGAATCATAAATCAACTGACTGAAACTGAAGGGGATTAACATGCAGTTATCGATTGTAGACATCAATGAGGATTTTGCAGTAAATATTCTGAATTGGAGATATGATGCTCCTTACGATTTTTATAACAATGAAGTAAGCCCTGATTCTATGAAGGAAATGCTGGAAAACTCGTATCGAGTGATCTTGGATCGATATCAAGGTATCGCAGGCTTTTTCTGTACCGGAAGTTCGGCTCAGGTACCAGCTGGTCACCAATATGGTGCTTATTCTGATGATTTGATTGATCTTGGGATTGGGATGAACCCTGAGCTAACAGGCCAGGGTTACGGTTCTGAGTTCTTTTCGTTTATTCTTCGCCATATTCAAGCTGCCTTTAGCGGTGTTTCCATTCGTTTAACGGTTGCAGCATTTAACCATCGAGCCATTCATCTTTATGAGAAACTTGGTTTTGTTAAGCAAATACAGTTCAATAATGGAAGAACTGATTTTATTACGATGGTCAAACCCGTTTAGTGCCAGGATACGAGTTGCTTTGTCAGCTCTTTTTTTCGAATGATATACTTTTATAAAAAGGGGTAATGACATGATCTTGGAAGCCGTTATGCTTCAGGTAAAGAGAGGCATGGAAGAGGAATATGAGGAAGCGTTTCGTAAGGCGTCAAACATCATTTCCTCCATGAAGGGATACCGATCTCATGAGTTGCAGCGATGTATGGAAGTGAATGGGAAATATTTGTTAATGGTGAAGTGGGAGAGCTTAGAAGATCATACGGTAGGCTTTAGGCAATCCAGTGAGTATCAAGAATGGAAGCAGCAACTGCATCATTTCTATGATCCCTTTCCAACGGTTGAGCATTTTGAACGTGTTTCAATAGAAGATTAAGGGAGGTGGATTTGTATGGAATATTCCATAACACTTGAAGTCAATGGGTTAACCCTGCGCGGGATGGCTCATAAACCGGAATCAGACGGCTCATCAAAAAGTCCTGTGGCTATTCTTTTTCATGGGATAACGGGTTCTAAAATTGATGATCATTTCTTGTTGGTGCGATATGCCCGTGAACTGGCAAAACAGGGGATCGGCTGTGTGCGGTTTGACTTTTCGGGTTCGGGTGAAAGTGATGGTTCTTTTTCAGAGATGACCTTCAGCGGGGAAGTGCATGAGGGAATAGAAATCGTGAATTTCGTTAAAAAGTTGGACTGGGTGGATTCAACGAAAGTTATGTTAGTGGGGCATAGTATGGGTGGTGCGGTGGCTGCCCAAGTGGCCAAGGAAATTCCTAATGACATACATAAAGTTTGCCTATGGGCACCAGCTGGCAACATGAATAAGCTGGCTGCTTCTTATTTTGAAAAATACCCCAAGCTTTCGAACGGAAATGTGGATTTAAATGGACTTGAGCTGGGCCGTGGATTTTATGAAGATTTAAAAGATCGTAATCTCTATCATGAAATCACATCATACACTAATCCGGTCATGATTATTCACGGGACAGAGGATGAAGCGGTTCCTCATGAATATGGACAAAGGTATTACGATACGTATGTGAACAACAATCGCGGCATTCATTTAATGGAGGGTGTTAACCATGTTTTCGGAAGACTGAGCTGGATCGATGAACTGTTTGATCACAGTATTCAATTTTTGAACAACTAAAGTGCAGTTTCCGCTTTCTATAATAAACTCCTAAGCAGGATTCTCCCATAACAAAGAGAAGTGTACACAGTGATCAAAGCTTATTCGTTAGCAAAATCAGTATTTGTTTATCGTGCTGTGCTTCATCCATAATGAAGGGAGATCTAATGATGCCTGAGCTATACCATGCACCGGTTGTAAGAGCAGAAATGCTTATTAGAAGACCGGTGGAAGTCGTATTTGAGGCTTTTATTGAACCGGCGATTACGACCAAATTTTGGTTCACTAAAAGCAGCGGAAGAGTAGAAGAGGGAAAAAAAGTCAAATGGGAATGGGAGATGTACGGTGTATCGGATCGCGTTTTTGTAAAAAGACTAGAGGAAAACGAACGCATTCATATTCAGTCGTCGGACGGTACAGAGGTGGAGTGGACCTTTGTTTCCCGAAAAGAAAACGAGACGATGGTCACGATACTTAACTCAGGATTTAAAGGAAGTGGAGATGAGATCGTAAATACCGCCATTGATTCCATGGGAGGGTACACGATGGTCCTCTGTGGATTAAAGGCGCTCCTGGAACATAACATCATCTTAAATCTTGTGCCGGATAAAGCGCCCGACTTTCATGTTAAATAAAACATCGGTCCGTTTCGTTATATTGGTTTAAGAATGGAGTTGCTTCTGCAGCTCTTTATTTCTGTCCGTTTAAATAAGAAAGAACTGAAGGTGAATGAGTTGAACGCAAAGACTTTCTTTATGGCACTTATTACAATTATCATTTGGGGATCAACATTTGCGGCCATCCGGGCGGGGCTGCATGGCGGTTATTCGGCGGGACACTTAGTTCTCATTCGTTACTTAATAGCATCCGGTGCTTTTATCCTTTACGCTCTTTGGCCGGGTGTGAAATTTCGGCTGCCGAAAAAAGAAGATCTTTTTAGGCTTCTGCTGCTTGGATGGATTGGAATCAGCATCTATCACATAGGGGTAACGTTCGGTGAGCAGACCGTATCGGCAGGAACCGCCGGCATGCTGATTGGAGCAGCGCCTGTCTTTACGGCGCTCATTGCTGTTTTCGTATTAAACGAGCGTTTAGGGAGATTTGGATGGCTAGGTCTTGGCATCGGTTTAGCTGGCGTTATATTGATTACGTTGGGTAGTGCTGGCCCGTCCCTGACGATTTCTAAAGGAGCTTTTTTAGTATTAATGGCTGCTGTCGCTACGTCTGTCTTTTTTGTTTTTCAAAAACCGTTCTTACATCGATATACGCCGATTGAACTGACGGCTTATGTGACCTGGGCGGGTACACTGCCTTTTTTCTGGTTCTCTCCTGGACTCTTTGACTCCATTCAGCACGCTACTATGGAAGCCAATATATCGGCGCTTTATGTAGGGATTTTCCCGGCGGCGATCGCTTATGTAACGTGGGCGATTGCTCTTTCGTCAGGCAATGCCAGTTCTGTGGCGAGCATGATGTACCTGGAGCCGGCAATCGCCATACTTACCGCATGGGTTTGGCTGAACGAGTGGCCGAGTACCCTTTCGCTGATTGGAGGATTGGTTGCCATATCGGGTGTTCTTGTCGTTAATGGCTTGGATAAGAAGCGTGTTACGGCGGAAAAGAAGTCAGCATAAATGTTATATCGACTCAAGTGTTAGATCTTACAATAAAGCTCTGTTAGTCCATGTTGTTGATTTTTGGTGGGAGAAAAAGACTTGAGGGCTCTTTTAAGCATAAGAAAATCCACAAATAGGAGAGAAGTTTGGAATAGATAAACAGCTTTCTGACTATATCAAGAAGGCTATATCACACATTTAATGAATTAAAAACTCGTTTTTCTTTATAAACTAAGCCGTATGAGAAATATAGCATACGGTTTTTTAGTTGTTCATTTTGAGCTAACGGGCATGTTAGTTAAACACGGAATAAAAGGATTTGTACCAAGAAACGCAGAATATAGACATCTATCACAGATTGAACCGGTGAGGCAGGAATATCGGCAGTAAAACTAAGACTAAAGAAAAGGAGAGAATCTAATCATGTACGAACTAAAAACCAAAGAAACCGACAGTAGTGTCATTGAGTTTATTGAAAATGTTGAAAGCCCTAAAAAACGTGAAGACGCATATAAATTATTAGATATTTTTACAGAAGCGACAGGTTATGAACCGAAGATGTGGGGACCGAGTATTATTGGATTTGGTGCATATCATTATAAATATGAATCCGGTCATGAAGGCGATGCGCCACTCGTTGGCTTTTCACCTCGAAAAGCTAAAATCAGTTTGTATTTTGCAACGGGTGACACGAAACGTGAGGAATTATTAAAGGGCTTTGGCAAACATACCACTGGAAAAGCGTGCGTGTACATAAATAAGGTAGCAGATATTGACGTTGATGTCTTAAAATCATTAATCAATCAATCTGTAAGGTTTTTGAAAGAAACCTATACAAATCATTAAATAATCGGGCAATAAGCAGGGGAATTGAGGTATAGAGATGAATAAATCGCTGCGAATCTTACGGCTTTTGTTTGGGCTTTTTTTATTTGCGTTGGGCTCTGTGATCGTTATGAAAGGAAATTTAGGCTTTGGTCCTTGGGAAGTGTTTCAGGCAGGGCTCACCAACTATCTTCCATTGACCATCGGGCAAGCTACCGTTCTAGTAAGCGTGGTTATTGTTGGTTTGATTATCCTGCTGAAAGAGAAAATTGGAATCGGCACCTTGGCCAATATGATTCTGATTGGATTTTTCATGGACTTCATTTTATGGACCGATGTACTGCCGAAGGCGCCCGGTTGGCCCAGTGGCTTGGGTATGCTGATGCTGGGGCTGTTTACCACAGCGTTGGGCAGTTATTTTTACATAAGTTCTGGCTTTGGGGCGGGGCCGCGTGATTCACTCATGGTGTCGATCCGTAGGCGCACGGGTCTTCCAATTGGGGTCTGTCGTTCTTCATTGGAATGTTCAGTTGCACTGGTCGGTTGGCTGCTGGGAGGGCCACTAGGGATGGGAACAGTGGTTACTGCATTTGGACTTGGAGTATTTGTTCAGCTGATCTTCCGTCTTTTCTCTTTTGAAACAACGACAATCCATCATGAGAACTTGCGGGAAACCTTTAAAGCGTAGGCTTTTTTTGAATATGTAGTTCTTGTGTTGGGAGGATGATGTTTACTAGTCTGATGATTCATAAGGAATACCCCTTAGATTATAATCTAAGGGGTGAAATTTTCTCAGCTTGATGGAACAGCATCGCTAATACACGCGTGTGTTATGTGTTGAATAACATCTCTTTAACAATTGGAATTGGTGCGCGCATCAATAACAGTACACTGTCTGGCACCTTGGCGAATTAATCGTCTCGCTTCTTCCATGGAAATCTTTACAAATACTGCCTCATCAAAATCGTTCTCCACATCAAACAATGCAAAGGCCTGATTACGGTTAATAAATATACACTTAAACTCAACTTCAACACCGTTTCTTGATCTAGGTGCAGAATTTCGAACTTCACACAATTCCAAACCAGCATTGTTTAATCGTCTTGCAGTCGCTTCATTTATGCGAATAATCACAAATTCCTCTAGATCCACTCCAGGAACCTCTGACTCAATTTCCACCACCGCGAAAAAACGGTTTCCAAGTACCAAAAGGCAATTAGCACCTATTTCAAAAATTTCTTCGTTGTTCATATTCATATCCCTATTGAATAAACTCATAAACTTTTATCCCCCTCGTAGTTAAATCCGTTGAATGGATGCCGGTATAGCCACTTGGTCTTCATGGCAAAAAGATAATCTTCCTTGCATCATTCACTTTAGTATATTCTGCACAAGCACAATTGCTACTAAAATAGTGATTTAACTATTAGGGCATTGGTTTTCCCCTATTAATTTTTTTTAGTCTAACCAGCTTGCCTGAACAAAGGCTTTTTAGCCGACGCTATAGAATAATTACTGTAGCTTTATGAAGCAGAAAGGGAGAGTTTCGTGTTAAATGTTGAGATTAGAAGGCCGGCGATTGAAGATCTTTCACCGTTACATGAATTTTTCCGGATCGTCATTACAGATACCTTTGCTAAAGAGGGAATCGAAGAGAAGCTGGATGATCTAAAGGATGAAATTGAGAGTAAGAAGCGTTATTTAGAAAGTGATTTAAAAAGCGAAGGAAAGGATCGCCATTTCCTAATTGCGATAGAAAGGAATCAAATGGTTGGTTCCATCGAATACGGTCCCGCAAGTGAACTTATCTGTACTTGTACAAACGGTGCTCTAAAAGAGCTGATTGAGATCGGTACTGTATTTGTTCATCCTGACTATCAAAGAAAAGGGATAGGGAATCTTTTATTGAACACCATGTATGCCACGCTGCGGAATAGAGGCATTAACGAATTTTGTTTAGACAGCGGGTACCGCAGCGCACAAAAAATTTGGACAAAGAAATTTGGCGAACCGGATTACTGGCTTAAGGATTATTGGGAAGAAGGCTTTGACCATATGATATGGAAAGTAAATGTATCTGTTTAATAACAATAGAGGGGAAGAAAGAGTGATGACTTGATTAGGAAAGTACTACCTTTGAAAACCACACCATAAGCTTCCTTAGTAATGAAAAATACAAAAGGGGTTTTATCATGCGGCAGATAAAATTTATGCTGAAACAATTTCTAAAGGAGCCTATGTGGTTTAAATTGCTAATCATTGCAGCGTTACTTATTTCTATTGTCTTTAGCAGTTCATATTTTTCACACCATGCTTATGATGAGAGCATCTCCAAATTAGCTGCGGCTATCTTTTTAGGTGCTTATGGAATTAAATTTAGGAGAAGTCCTGTAACTTCTATTATTTTATTTGTTGCAGCAGCTATAGGCATTTATCTAGCCATTTCAGCAGTAGTCTAGCAGTGAGGCGGTAAATATAAAAATACTCCGCAATTCGAATCAAAGAACTTAAATAGCCGGTAAAAACCGAACAATAAATTTATTAATGTAAATAAAATTCGTATTTTTATTGTAGATTTTTTAGTTGTTTGCTATATTATCAAAGTAATCAACTATATATCATTACTCGTATATGCTCGGAAATATGGTCTGAGTGTCTCTACCTGGTTCCCATTGCAAGAACTGGACTACGGGTTAAAGTATTCGATTTTTTAGCTTTTTTCAGCTGATTTCATTTTGTATACTTTGACTTTCGCCGGTCCAGTGGGTAGAACGCTACCTGTCTGGACTTTTTTCTTTGGGCCAGATCTTCGAGTATATCAAACAACTAGGAGGATCATGGATATGAAAAAGATGAAAACAGGATACGCTCTATTAGTGGTGGTTACAGCACTGTTACTTGCGGCGGTTGCAGGATGGAGATCTGATTCACCGAATGAAACAGTACAAGCCAAGTCTCATCATAAGCCGATTGTTATTCAAGGACCGATGCCGATTGAAGCTGAAAAATTTGCACAAAAGCTAAAGAATGTGAAAGTAGAAAAATCAGGCACTTTTGTATTTTATAAAGGAACTCTAAACTACTATCCTGTTATCGTTGCACAGACAGGTAAGGGAATGGAAAATACAGCAGCCGCTACAGCGATCGCTATTGAAAAATATCATCCAATTGCCATCATCAATCAAGGAACATCAGGCGGACATGATCCAGAACTGAATGTTTTTGATATTGTGTTAGGAAAACAAACAGTAAATCTAGGTTCTTTAAAAACAGGGGAGAAGGGTGAAGGCGAGGGAATGGATCCTGCAGCATGGAAGCCGATGGATCTTATGGCTTCTGAAGGAAGTGCAGGAGAAGATCCGAATGCTGAAAAACCTCGTTTCTACGCAGGGAATAAGGATTTGCTCGAAGCGGCTAATGAAGTTAAAGATAAATACACCAAGGGTAAGGTTGTCGAAGGTACAATTGGTTCTGCAGACGTTTGGAACAATGAAGTGGATCGAATCAAGTGGTTCCATTCGAAATACGGCACATCAGTTGAAGAAATGGAAGGAGCTTCAGCGGCACAAATGGCTCAAGCTTATAATGTACCATTCTTGGGAATCCGAGTATTGTCCAATAATAAAACGAATGGCGGTAAATACAACCCCAATACAGCAGAAGCATGTCAAAACTATGTTTATCAAGTAGTTGAAAAATATATTTCTACAATACCTAACAAATAATAGGTTCCAAAGAGGGGCTGTCCTGAAAGTCGAAAATTGACCTTCAGGCAGCTCCTTTGACGTGAAAAATCTTCAATGAAAAGTTGATTGGAGTGCAAGGTGCGAGACTCCTGCGGGACTAGCGAACAGGTGAGACTCCCGCAGGCNNTCTTGGACAGCCCCTTTTTATATGAACTAAAAGGAAAGTTAAATAAACATGTGTAATACAGATAGAAATAGATGTGCAGCAAAGTTGGGAGGAATATAGTATGGAACATGTTTTAAAAGAGTTAATTAATAAGTGTGACTTGGCAATAAAGAAGGAAGATTTTGATACGTTGATGAACTACTATACTGATGATGCAGTTCTGGTTGTAAAGCCAGGAATGATTGCACGAGGTAAAGTAGAAATCAAAAAAGCATTTATTGCCATTGCAGAGTATTTTAATAACAGTATTGTACCAACGCAGGGGGAAATGACTATTTTAGAGGCTGGAGACACTGCGTTAGTTATTTCCCAAACGCTGCTTGCTGCCGATAAAAATGATTCCGAATATTCTATGGATAGAAGAGCAACATACGTGTTTAAGAAAAATTCAAACGGCGAATGGCTTTGTGCAATTGATAACTCATATGGTACTGACTTAATTAATAAATAGAGTTTTCAACGATCAGGGAGGAAGTGGAAATGAAAATAACTCAACAATGGAATCAAGAAGATAGTGATTAAATTTCGCTGATGAGACCATACATCCCGTCAAAAACATTAGCTTTATCCTTTGAGGTGAAGATGGAAGCATTTTAGGAGGTATAACAGGAAAAATATCTTCGTCACTTATAGTAGATTACTTATGGGTGGATGAATCACTAAGGGGTAAAGGATTATTAAAGCGTATAGAGGAAATGGCGCGAGAGAATCATTGCAGACTGGTACAACTGTTTACATTCAGCTTTCAAGCTCCAGATTTTTATCAAAAGAATGGATATGAAATTGCAGGTGTAGTACAAGAAAATCCTACTAAGGAACATCAGCAGTATTATTTAATGAAGAGACTCAATTAAACAAAAAAACGAAAATAAGCTGCCAAATCAGGCAGCTTATTTTCGTTGAAGGTATTTTTATTTGAATTTATTAATAAGGATAGAATAGACGTTGTATTTACTGGGAGGGTTAGGAATGAATGGAGATGAAACCATATTACATCCTGATACAGGTGTAACTTCTGGGATTTTTGTTGAGCGATCATTAAATGAAATTCGTTTTTGGTCTAGAATCATGAAAGAACATTCTTTATTTCTGCGATTGGGTTTTAGAGCGGAGGATACTCAATTAATCAATGAGGCTAATCAATTTTATCGATTGTTTGAACGGATCGAACAAACCTCACATTCCTTTACAAATCAAACAGATCCTGAGCAAATAAAAAGATTTAATACAGAAGTACAACAGGCTGCAACCAATATTTTCGGATTTAAACGAAAAGTACTGGGATTGATTCTTACATGTAAATTGCCAGGGGCAAATAATTTCCCCCTGTTAGTTGATCATACAAGCAGGGAAGCTAATTATTTTAGAAAACGATTAGGCGAATTAAATGAAGGTAAAATGAAACCTCTTCCTGATGCCATTATAAAAGAAAATGTCTTCTTCTTAAGGATTATGGCAGACCATGCTAAATTTATTGGTCATCTACTGGATCCGTCTGAAAGGAAGCTAATTGATATAGCCCGAAATTTCAGCAATGATTTTGATCAATTGATGTATCAAGCAAGAGACTTAGAATCTATGAAGCCACAATCTCAAACGGTTCCTCTTTTAGATCAATTCCTGGATCAGAATCGTGTGTCGGTCTCATCTCTTCGGGACTTCAAGAAAACGGCACGTGATTTAATCGAGCAATGTAAAATAAAGAGTATCATTCATCCGCTATTAGCAGACCATGTTTTCCGTGAAGCTGATCGATTCCTTGAAATAATAGACATGTTCGATGCTCATCTTACAAGCGGCACCCCATAATCAAAATAGTAGTCCATAAGCTGAGGAGCTAACAATTTATTGTTAGCTCCTTTTTATTGAGCCCTTTGGCTTCACGTTACGCCAATCTAATATTAAATTCCTGAATTAAATCTTTAAAAGCAGGCCTTTCATTTCCATCTCTTCCGACGACATGCGTGGCTGTCACTAAAGAATTTAATACGGACTCTTCAACAGCCTCCCCAACGGCCCGAAAAGCCGTATCCATATCTTCCTCATGAATCGCAGGAATGCTTAAACAGTGGTTTGGGTTGTCATGAGGGATTTTAGTGGCGGTTGAAAAACCAATAATAACTTCTCCGCTGCCATGCGTAATGATGGATCCTGTCCGTGATAGGCCGGCAACCGACCGCTTGATGATGCGATTGAGCTGACGTTCTGAAACCGGCAGATCCGTGGCAACAATGATCATAATCGATCCTTTATCCTTTTCCTCCCAAGATCGGAGCAGCTCTTCTTTCAGCTCTTGCCCAATCGCCCTGCCATTCATCATGAGATCACTTAAAATACCAAAGTTCGATAGGACGAGCACCCCAATGGTGTACTCTCCATGAGCCAATTGAAACTGTCTTGAGGCAGTGCCGATTCCTCCTTTTAAGGAATAACAAAGCATGCCCGTTCCCGCTCCAACACTTCCTTCCTCAAATTCAGTTGAAGCGTTATGTATGGCTTGAAAAACATGTTCCTTCTCAATAAATTGAGCTCTTACATCATTGAGGAACATATCATTGCATTCCCCGATGACGGGATTGACCGTCCCAGTCGATCGGCCGATTTCCGGGTTCTGCTCCAGCATGTATTGAATTAAGGCATCTGCAGCTGTACCGATACTTAAGGTGTTTGTTAAAATGATGGGCGTTTCTAACACACCCAACTCTTGCATTTGAATGGTACCCATCGTTTTTCCAAAGCCATTGATAATATGGCTTGATGCTATCAGTTTTTCCTTAAACGTGTTGCCAGTGTGAGGAAGGATGGCTGTTACTCCCGTTTGCATGCTCTGATCACTAAGTGTTACGTGGCCGACTGTAACGCCTTCGACATCGGTAATTGCGTTATAGCGTCCGGTTTCTAAGCATCCTATTTTAATACCATAGTCGCGTATTCTTTTTTGGTGACGCATTGAAAAGATCACCTTCCATCGTTATTGTTATCAACACTTACAAATCATGAGATGATTTCCATCAGGGTCTCTAAAATTAAAATAGTGATGATGTTCAATTCCAGTGATTAAATCAACCTTCTTTTTTTTCATAAACTGATAGGCTTCTTCAATATTTTCTGTATTGAAATGAAATAAGGGGGTTTTTACGATATTTTCTTCTGAAAAAATCTTGCTGTCTAATACAATCCCTGTACCATTCATAGGTATGACATAAATATGACCGAACTGTATTTCTCCATCTGCTTGTAAACCTAAAATGTCACAATACCAATCTCGAGCTTGTTCGATGTTGCTTACTGGAATAAAGACCGTTCCGATTTGAGTTAAAACAGGACTATTCAAAAAATCCCTCCTAATTATTTTCTGGTACCCTTATCTATTACATTCACTTTTTAATAAAACTATCCTGTCTGTTATTTGGACATTTTACATAATAATCCTTGGAAAAGTTTAATGCATTGCCTGAGGATAAGAAGCCGCAAACCTATGTTATCCCCGATCATGAAAGCGAGTTTATTAAACAGGCCTGTTTATTTATCATCAAGAAGGACTATAGCCTCTTCATGCAGAAAAGAGTAGGAAAAATTTCTGACCCTTTGTTTAGAGAAATGATGGAGGATGTTAAATGAATAAGTTTGTGTCTGAGCTAGAAAGTAATCTATCTTCAATGCCGAAAAGAATTAGCAAAATTTCGGATCTCGAGGCCAAACCTCTGCCGTCCAAATGGTCTAAAAAAGAAATTCTTGGACACCTTTGTGATTCGGGTAATGTGAACCACCAGCGCTTTGTTGATATCATCGCCTCAACTCAAGTGGTTACCCTGAAGAGTTATAATCAGGACTTTTTTGTGGAGATTCATGACTATCAGCATTCATTTACTGTTGAAGACATTCTTCAGCTATGGATTTCAATCAATAAACAGATCGCGGCACTTCTTGTGAATGTTTCGGAGGAACAATGGAAGCTTAAATGTCAAGTAGATGCACAAAACATTCAAACGTTAGAGTGGCTGGTAAGGGATTATATTGATCATATGAACCATCATCTTGGACAAATTTTGGCGGATTGAATGAGGCCTGCCCAGAAATTGGCGATTTATTTGTGGAGAGTGAACATAAATGTCATTTTATCCAAGATAGTGGCAATCAGGATTCCTGCTGTGTACCGAATCAGATCTACAATAAGAAAACCTTTGCCCAGGATCAATGCTCCGAGCATTGTATCACGAATAGGATTGATCCAGTTTTCCTGATACAGCTGACTGAATTCAATGCCGAAGCTGAACAAAAAACTGAGCCATAAAGCTGTGTGCAGGCTTTTACGCACCAGTAATAAACGGAATCCGAAATAGACCATCATGGCCCATAGCACATCTCCGGCGTTCTGCGCTGCAACTAACGGAAAAAGATGGCTCCACTTTCTGGAGGCGAGCCCTAAAAAAATGGTGATACCAACAGCTATACTATAAGCTATCCTCATTTTACGGTAATGAGGTTTTATCGTTTCCTTTTTAGTAGTCAATCGAATCCCTCTTTACCATGATATTGATATTCATTGTACTATAAAGGTTCATTAGTAAATGAAAGTAGAGCAATCTTTTGTGTAGGGAGTGCTGATTTAAGGTTGTTATCCAACTGGAGGAAGAGTATTTAGCGAAACAGAGGGGTATTGCTATGAATCCGATATTAATGGAAGTTCCAACTCAATTAGAAACTGAAAGACTGATCCTTAGAGCTCCTTTACGTTCTGGAGATGGAGAGATCGTCAATCAAGCTATAAAAGCATCTTATCAAGAATTAAAAGTGTGGCTGCCATTTGCTCAGACCCTTCCTGCTGTAGAAGAAACAGAAATTAACTTGAGGGAGGCCCATATCAACTTCCTAAAAAGAGAGAACTTTCGTTTCCTGATTTTCCATAAGGTATCCAATGATTTTATAGGAACCACCAGTCTTCAAAGCATCGATTGGGATATCCCAAAATGCGAGATTGGATATTGGATCAATACCAAATTCAGCGGCCAAGGTTATATGACAGAAGCTGTAAAGAAATTAACGGAATTTGGTATGGAACAGCTGCAATTTAAAAGAATTGAAATCAGATGTGAGTCTACAAATACGAGAAGCCGTTCTATACCTGAAAAATTAGGCTTTTCATTAGAGGGCATTCTCAAAAACGATGATTTATCTGCAGATGGAACCAGACTGACTGATACTTGTGTTTATGCGAAAACGAGTTGAGCAGGTACAGGATATTGCTGAAGAAGGAATGAATGAATGCTGTGAGCTAAAGGATCAAACGTTTAACGATACGGTTGAATATGAAGGCAACCCAAGCAACCATACAATGGAGCTTGTGGCATATAGCCTGATCATAACAGATATCACTTTGACAGGTACCAAAAAGTAATCAAAGAACTTAATAGTTCCTACGTCACTTTAAAGTGCGTACTTCTCATTCTGCTGTTAATATTCAATAATTATCTTGTTTGATTGGCTCTTAAACAAGAGGAGGAAAAACAGTGGCAAATCATTTACAGGATACAACCACTTTGCATAATGGAGTAAAAATGCCTTGGTTTGGATTAGGGGTATTTAAAGTTGAAGAGGGGCCGGAGCTGGTTAATGCAGTAAAAACAGCAATTCGGCATGGCTATCGCAGCATTGATACAGCAGCCATTTATGAGAATGAAGAAGGCGTCGGAAAAGGGATTCAAGAAGGTTTAGCTGAAAGCGGCGTTGAAAGGCGAGACCTATTTGTGACATCAAAAGTCTGGAATGCTGATTTGGGCTATGATTCAACAATAGCGGCTTATGAAGAGAGCTTACGGAAGCTTGGTCTGGAATATCTCGATCTTTATCTCATTCACTGGCCTGTTGAAGGTAAGTATAAAGATGCTTGGAGAGCTCTTGAAACATTATATAAAGAGGGCAGAGTCAAGGCGATAGGGGTAAGTAATTTTCAAATCCATCATCTTAAAGATTTGATGAAAGATGCGGAGATTAAACCGATGATCAATCAAGTTGAATATCATCCGAAATTGAGCCAAAAGGAGCTTCAGGAGTTTTGTAAAGCACAGGGTATTCAAATGGAGGCCTGGTCTCCCCTCATGCAGGGGCAGCTTCTGGATCATCCTGTTCTAAAGGAGATTGCAGATCTTCATAACAAGTCTGTTGCTCAAATTATTCTAAGATGGGATTTGCAAAATGGTGTAATCACAATTCCAAAGTCTACAAAGGAACACCGAATTATTGAAAATTCCATGGTCTTTAATTTTGAATTATCGGATATGGAAATGAATCGAATCAATGAACTGAATCAAAATCTTCGTGTGGGTCCAGATCCCGATGATTTCGATTTTTAATTAAACTTTAAAGCATACAGAAAAGGGGCTGTCCAGAAAGTCGAAAATTGACCTTCAGGCAGCCCCTTTTTGGCTTGAAAAATCTTCAATGAAAAGTTAATTGAAGTGGAAGATGCGAGACTCCTGCGGGACTAGCGTGACAGGTGAGACTCCCGCCGGTGCTTGCA
>NZ_JARMMC010000030.1:0-15021 GCF_036216745.1 Fictibacillus sp. B-59209
GGTTTTCAAAGAACAAGTTTGCGCCGCTCGTTTTGGCGACTTTATTAGAATACCACATGGGCACCTATCAAGTCAATAACTTTTTTGAAAAAAGTTATTTGGTTACTGACCTAATCAGCAAGCAAAAGAAGCAGCTCAATAAATATACCACCCTTATTCATACGTTGCAAGAGTTTTTTTCAAAATAAAAAAGAAACCCTCTGATTGCCGAACAAATTGCTCGGCAGCAAGAGGGCTATCCTACGATAAAATATTGAATGGCTGCAAGTGAGGCAAGGCCTGGCAAGCCAAGCAGCCCTGATATGAAGACAGTAGCCGCATTGATCGGCACGTGTATATCATAGGATGCACCGGCAGTGTTCAAAAAGAACAGCAGCAGAGCTCCGATGGATAATCTGATGAGCATCTGACCTGTCCATCTTAATGGTTTTAACGGCGCCCCGATCAACAGGAGCAGCAGAATTGCACTACCGAGAATGGAAATGACCATCACGGGTTCCATAGTTATCATCCCCCAGCTTCTTTTATAGTAAATGTATGGGGGATGTCCCAAAAAAAGAACAGGAAGACTATTTCAGTCTTCCTGTGGTTACCTTTCTTATTTTGGCCTCTTTTAAGAGAAACAGATACTTGGCCTCAGCGAGCTTAAGTTCATATATAACCTGTTCAGAAGGCTCGACGCTTCTTTCCACCAGGCCTTTCTGGTGCGTCCACACTGATTTAACTTGTTGGAGAGTTTCTAGAAGACGTTCATCCCCTGCTTTTCTTAAACGTCCTTTTCGGGAGAAAAACATGCTGTGTGTCTCCTTTTTTTAAATTTCACGTCTGCCTTCCATTGCTTTAGATAACGTCACCTCGTCGGCATATTCCAGATCTCCGCCTACTGGCAAGCCATGAGCAATACGTGTAACCTTAATGCCGGTCGGCTTCAGCAGACGGGCAATATACATGGCAGTTGCCTCTCCCTCAATATTAGGGTCGGTGGCCAGTATAATTTCCTGGATGGTATCATCGGAAAGTCGTTTTAACAGCTCGGCAATCTTGATATCCTCCGGCCCAATTCCTTCTATTGGAGATATGGAGCCATGCAGCACGTGATAAAGCCCTCTAAAGTCCTTCATTTTTTCCATAGCTATCACATCTTTTGAATCATGAACGACACAAATGGTCGTACGGTCCCTGCTGGAATCGTCGCAGATCATGCATGGATCACGGTCTGTAATATGGAAACAGTTGGTGCAATAGATTAAATTCCGTTTGGCGTTGACGAGGGCACGGCCGAAATCGAGTACATCGTCTTCGCGCATCTCTAATACGAAAAATGCCAGACGGACCGCCGTTTTTGGTCCGATCCCTGGCAATTTCATAAAGCTGTCGATCAGCTTTGATATTGGCTCTGGGTAATGCATGTTCCGCCCCCTAGAATAATCCCGGTATGTTTAATCCTTTAGTGAATTTACCCATATCCTGGTTCACAAGCTCATCTACTTTTTTCAAAGCATCGTTCGTTGCTGCAAGCACTAAGTCTTGAAGCATTTCGATATCTTCTGGATCCACTACATCTTCTTTAATATTAACTTCTAGTACTTCTTTATGGCCGTTGGCAATAACAGTAACCATTCCGCCGCCAGCTGTTCCTTCAGCTTTCTTATCCTTAAGATCTTCCTGCGCTTTTGCCATTTCTTTTTGCATCTTCTGCATTTGTTTCATCATATTGTTCATGTTTCCGCCGCCACGCATCATACGTATCATCCTCCTAAAGGTTTATTCTTTTATTTCAATTAATTCTTCACCAAACAGCTTTTTGGCTTCCGCAATTAAAGGATCTTCCGCTTCTGCCTGGCTGTTGCCGTCCCCGCGCTGCTGCTGCTGGATGAATTCTTTTTTCACAGTATCCCATTCCGGCTGCAGGATGGTTAACATCGTTAGGGACTTCCCTATTGTACTATAAATCACGCCCTCTACACAGCTTCGAATATTGTCGGATGAAGCCATTTGGCTGTGAATTTCATGCTGGAAAGACAACAGGACATCCTGATCGGAACAAGCAACCGGTTCGGCGCCGGATAAAAGGGCGTATACACTCACTTTTTCCGATTTTATCTTTTCCATGATCGCTCCCCAATTGTTTTTCAATTGGACCAAATTCGGTTTCGAAGCTTTTTTCAGCATTTCTTTTATACGGCCTGTATTTGTGCCGCTCCCCCTGCCTGCTGTACGGAAGGTTTTCTTTTCCTGGACAGCAGGGGTAGAAGGATCAGCTGGAGCAAGGGCTACCCCTTTTTCTTTTAGTTCCTTCACCTGCTGTTCCAGTACTTCTATTTTCTTTAAAAGCTCCTGTCCCGCTCCCGCTGATACCTGTCGTTCTTCCTGACAGATTTTAATCAGGGAAAGCTCGAGGAAAATCTTAGGATGGTTTGTCCATTTCATTTCCTGCTGAGACTGATTAAGGAGTTCTATAACCTTGTAGATCCATGTACGGTCCGTTCCCTGTGACAGCTCCTTAAATTCTTCATCGACTTTTACACGGTCCAGCACTTCTTCAAGTCCAGGAGCTGTCTGATATAAAAGCATGTCACGGTAATAATAGATCAAATCCGTGATAAACCGGACAGGGTCTTTTCCTTCAGCCATTAGCCGGCCGGCAACATGGAGTGCTTTTGCAACATCCTGTTCTTTGAAGGCTGCTGCCACTTGCGACAAGAATCCCTGTGACACTGCTCCGGTTACAGCAAGAACGTCTTCTACCCTGACTTCATCTTCACTGTAGGATATTGCCTGATCGAGCAGGCTGAGTGCGTCGCGCATTCCGCCTTCTGCTGCCCGGGCAAGCAAATGCAGGGCGTCATCATCAGGAATAATGCTGTTGGAGTCCAGGATCGTTTTCATCCTGTCCACGATCGACTGGCTGGAAATGCGTTTAAAATCGAACCTTTGGCACCGTGAAATGATGGTCAGCGGAATTTTATGAGGCTCTGTTGTAGCAAGTATGAAGATAACATGCGGTGGAGGTTCTTCCAGTGTTTTAAGCAATGCGTTAAACGCTCCGGTTGAAAGCATGTGGACCTCGTCAATAATGTAAACCTTATAACGGACAGCTGACGGTGCAAATTTTACCTTGTCGCGGATATCCCGGATGTCGTCTACCCCGGTGTTTGATGCTGCGTCAATCTCTAATACATCAGAGATCGAACCGTTCGTGATTCCAATACAGTTATCACACTCATTGCATGGTTCCGCTGTAGGGGCTTTTTCACAGTTTACTGCTTTTGCAATGATCTTTGCTGCACTTGTTTTTCCGGTTCCCCTCGGGCCTGAGAATAAATAGGCATGGGAAAGCTTGTCCTGCATTAGTGCGTTCTGGATTGTCTTGGTGATATGTTCCTGACCGACCACATCATGAAAGGACTGCGGCCGCCAGACACGGTAAAGCGCTTGATAGCTCATCCCATGCCCTCCTTCATTCATTTCGTCAATTTGCTCTATCTTCTATTATACTGAAAACGAACAAAAAACTCACCCCATAAGGAGTGAGTTGTTGTTTGAATATATAAAATGCCGCGCACCTCTCTTTGGTATAGCCAACCTATGCGTTACGCAAGCAGTTAGCTCGATCCAGGCTGCCCCACGGCACACGAAGATGACCACTTACTGCTGCTTCCTTCCGGACCTGACAGGGTTCATGGGTCTCCGTTGCGCAGGACCCGAATGTCAACACCACTTACTTGCGTCAGACCATACGCAGGACTAACCGAGGAGAGGAATTCAGCCTCGCTACAGCGGATTGCGAGTACAGGGCACCGCTACCTCCCCACCTAGCGCGACAAAGTGTATAACGTTATTTAGGCACATATCAAATGTGCAAGATTAAGTATACAACGGTGATGCTAAAAAATCAACCCGAACCAGATATTCCCTCAAAGGCTGCTCTGATTTTTTTTCTTTTCCTTGTTCCGTTTTCTGAGTCCCCTGAAAAAAGCAGACAGCATCTCACTGCACTCCTGCCCGCGCACGCCGGGAACGACTTCGCATTGGTGATTGAAGCGCTCCTCCTCCAAGAGGTTCATCAGCGTTCCTGCACAGCCGCCTTTTGGGTCATGTGCGCCAAAAACCACACGGTCAACTCTGGAGAGAACGATGGCCCCAGCACACATGGCACAAGGTTCCAGGGTAACATAAAGTGTACTTCCGGTAAGCCGCCATGTGCCTTTATTCTTGCATGCTTGATCAATAGCGATGAGTTCGGCATGGGCAACTGCACGGTGTTCGATCTCACGGCGGTTATAAGCCGCAGCGATGACCTCATCATCCATCACCAATACTGCACCGATTGGAACTTCACCAAGTTCTTCTGCTTTTCTGGCCTCATCCATAGCCAGAGACATATAATGTTCATCTTTTTCATTTTGAAGCATCATTCCGACTCCATCTTTGTATTTTATGTGATTATACATAAGGTTTGGCCAATAATAAAGAGAGGAATAGTTATGGATGTGCAAAAAGACGTAAAGGAGTGGATTTCATATGTCCTCAACACCATCTTATCCACCGGTTGCTCTCCTTATTATAGATGTTATCAATGATTTTGATTTTCCGGAAGGCCACATGCTCATTGAACAGGCACTGCCTATTGCCCCGAACATTGCAGATCTCAAAAATAAAGCCAAAGAGAACGGCATTCCAGTTATCTATGTGAACGATAATTTCGGAAAATGGCAGTCCGACCGAAAGAAACTGGTTAATTACTGCCTTGAAAAGGAAGGGAAAGAATTTGTCGAGCAGCTCGTACCTGAGGATAACGATTTTTTCATTATTAAACCCATGCATTCGGCCTTCTTTTCAACACCATTATCCACGCTGCTGCATGATATGAAAATAACAACTTTAATACTCGCGGGCTTGGCCGGCAACATTTGTGTCCTGTTTTCAGCAAACGATGCATTCATGCGTGATTTCACGCTCTATGTGCCGGAAGACTGCTCCGCTTCCAACATTACTGAAGATAATGAACGGGCTATTCTTTTAATAAAAAATACATTGAGAGCCGATACTTCCTCATGCCATGAACTTAACTTTAAAAAAATCATAAAAGAGGCGGAACAAAATAAAAAACGGACAATTCTATAGAATCAAGAAGATTTTAATTTAACTGTATTTTGTTCTATTCCCTCCGCCCTTCATATGCTACAATATTTTCTGTCTGTTATTTTTTTGTAATTGAAAATAGGGAGGAAAAGCAGCATGAATTCTACCCCCTTTATTGCAGTTGAAGGGCCAATTGGTGTTGGAAAAACATCATTAGCAAAAGCCATCTCAGAACACTATAAATTTAAGCTGTTGAAAGAGATCGTTGAAGAAAATCCGTTCTTGGGGAAGTTTTACGATAACATCGAAGAGTGGAGTTTCCAGACAGAGATGTTCTTTTTATGCAACCGCTACAAACAGCTTGAAGATATACAAATACACTACTTAAATCAAGACATTCCGGTTGTGGCTGATTATCATATTTTTAAAAACCGCATCTTTGCGGGACAGACACTCGCCGCCGATCATTATAATAAATATATGCAGATTTTCGATATTCTCACGAAAGACATGCCTGTGCCCAATATGATCATCTATCTGAACGCCAGTCTTGATACCCTGCTGGAACGCATAGAACTTCGGGGCAGAAATATCGAGAAGCAGATCGATCCATCATACTTAATGAGACTCATCAATGATTACGAAATGTTTATGGCGGCTTTTCAAAACGAGCATCCTGAGATCCCTGTTCTATCTTTTAATGGTGATGAACTGGATTTTGTCACTCAAAGCAGTGATAAGGAAAAGATATTTGCTGCGATTGAAGCCACCTTGCAAAAAGGAGAACTGACTCGATGAATTTAGCCGAAAAATACAGCATTCCCTCAGATGCAGTCATCACTATTGCAGGTACGGTCGGAGCCGGTAAATCTACACTGACTTCAGCTCTCGCTCAAGCCTTAAACTTCAGAACATCAATGGAAAAGGTCGACAACAATCCGTACCTGGATAAATTTTATAAAGATTTTAAGCGATGGAGCTTTCATCTTCAGATTTTCTTTCTAGCTGAACGTTTTAAAGAGCAGAAGAGAATGTTTGAATACGGCGGAGGCTTTATTCAGGACCGGTCAATCTATGAGGATACAGGCATCTTTGCAAAAATGCATTACGATAAAGGGACAATGTCCGAAGTGGATTATGATACGTATACGCGTTTGTTTGAGGCAATGGTTATGACCCCTTATTTCCCTCACCCGGATGTTCTGATCCATCTCGAAGGATCGCTTGATGATATCTTGCAGCGCATTAAACAGCGTGGCCGTCAGATGGAACAGGATACACCTGTTGAATATTGGGAAGAGATGTATGAACGCTACGAACAATGGATTTCTAACTTCAGCATCTGCCCCGTACTTCGCTTGAACATCAATGATTACGATCTGCTTCATGATCCTGAATCACTCGAAAAAATCATGGCGAAGATCGGCCAAAAGATTGAAGCCAAAAGAGAAGTCCGGTTATAAAAAAGAAGTGCCTCCGATGATGACGGAAGGCACTTTTTTTATTAGCGATTTATCTCCTATATAGGCTGAAAAATAAAAAGCTATTTTCGCAACCTTTGTTGCTCTTGAAAGTGGTTGATTTCCATTCCAGGCTGCTCGCTTTCCGCGGGGCGTGCGGTGAGCCTCTAGGCGCATGCGCCTGCGGGAGTCTCACCTGTCACGCATATCCCGCTGGAGTCTCGCACCTTGCATTCCAATCAACTTGTCAAGGAAGTAATCTAGACAAAAAATCTTCACTAAGCAACAATCTTTTGGAAAAGAGCCAAATAAAAAAACACCTGCACAGCGGCAGATGTTGAAATTATGTATGGAGGAGGTAGAGGGATTCGAACCCCCGCGGGTTGTTACACCCCTGTCGGTTTTCAAGACCGATCCCTTCAGCCGGACTTGGGTATACCTCCATGGTCTTACTGACAAAAATAATAATACCATGTGACTCAATTATATGTCAACATTCTTTTATAAAAAAATGAAAAAGGAAGGAGTAAATCCTTCCCTTTCTCTTTTTACTTGATAACTTCTTTGTTCCCCATATATGGGCGAAGCACTTCAGGGATGACGATAGAGCCGTCTTCCTGCTGATAATTCTCGAGGATGGCAGCTACGGTACGGCCGATTGCCAGTCCTGATCCGTTCAGTGTATGAACAAATTCAGGTTTCCCTTTCGCTTCGCGGCGGAAGCGGATTTGCGCCCTTCTCGCCTGAAAGCTTTCAAAGTTAGAACAAGAAGAAATTTCACGGTACGTTCCGTAGCTCGGCAGCCATACTTCAATATCGTACTTCTTCGCAGCAGTAAATCCTAAATCAGCTGTACACATGCTCAGTACACGATATGGAAGCTTTAACAGCTGAAGAATTTTTTCTGCATGGCCTGTCAGCTTTTCAAGCTCTTCATAAGACTCTTCCGGTTTCACGAAACGGACAAGCTCTACTTTATTAAACTGATGCTGACGGATGAGACCGCGTGTATCACGGCCAGCAGATCCTGCTTCAGATCGGAAACAAGCGCTGTATGCAACATAACCTTTCGGAAGCTCTTCGGCAGTTAAAATTTCATTGCGATGAAGGTTGGTTACCGGAACTTCAGCAGTCGGGACCAAAAAGTAATCTTCTTCGCGGATTTTAAATGCATCTTCCTCAAACTTCGGCAGTTGCCCAGTTCCTGTCATGCTTTCTCTGTTCACCATGTAAGGAGGCAAGATTTCAGTATAGCCATGCTTATCTTCATGGTAGTCCATCATAAGGTTGATTAAAGCTCGTTCAAGGCGTGCTCCCGCTCCCTTATAAAAAGCAAAACGGCTTCCAGTTACTTTAGCGGCTCTTTCAAAATCGACGATATCAAGATCTGTCGCCAAGTCCCAGTGAGCTTTTGGTACGAATGCAAACTCCTGAATATCTCCCCAATGGCGTACAGGTACATTATCGTCCTCTGTTTCACCAACCGGTACACTTTCATGAGGCAGGTTCGGCAGTGTGAGCATCAGGTGGTTCAGATCCTCTTCCACCGTGCGCAGATCGTCATCGATGGATTTAATCCGGTCTCCCACTTCACGCATCTCTGTGATCAAGTGGTCGGCATCTTTCTTTTCACGTTTGAATTCCGCTACCTGTTTGGATACTTCGTTACGTTTAGACTTTAATGTTTCTGTTTCACCAATCAGTTCACGGCGCTTTTCATCCAATTCAACAAAACGGTCCAAGCCTGTTAAGTCTTCTCCCCGTTTGCTCAATTTCTCTTTTACTTCATCAAAATTCGCTCGAACATATTTCAAATCAAGCATGTTTCTTCCTCCTTTAATCAATAACCTTTTCTGACAAAACCCAAATAGCTAAAGAAATCCATAATTGTGGCCCGGTATCCGTTCAAAAAACAAGGAGTTATAGGCAACGAAGAAATCCGCCGCTTTGCCCGAGTAGCCGGACAAGAAGCAAGGAGTTCGAGGCGCCGCTGATTCCGAGGACCGGAGTTTGGTATACCCAAATGAGGATCCGAGGAAATCAAGGCAACGAAGAAATCCGCCGCTTATTGTCCGGCGTATAAATACAAAAAACTCCCGTCCCTATAAAGGGACGAGAGTTAACCCGCGTTGCCACCCTAGTTGCAAGTAAATACACCTGCCACCTTGTCATTGATAACGGACAATGTATACCGGGAAAGCTTACGTTATAATTTCAGCTTCCCACTCAAGGATGGATTCACAAATGACTTTGGTCGGTTTACACCAGCCACCGACTCTCTAGGCAAAGATCATTTTGCTACTGGTTCCTGTCAGCGATTTAACAAATAATGTTTGTATAGTAATGTACAATATTTTCTGCTTTTATGCAATAATCTTTTTCTTCTGAGATGCCATTTCCACAAAAAACTGGTGAAGACGGTAATCATCGGTCAGTTCCGGGTGAAAGGCCGCACATAGGAAGTGTCCTTGTTTTGCAGCAACGATACGCTCATTATGAACAGATAAAACTTCTACTTCTTCCCCGACTTCTACTATATAAGGAGCTCTGATGAAAACACCATTCACATCTTCGCCTACACCCTCAATGTGCAAGTCAGCTTCAAAGCTATCCACCTGCCGGCCGAATGCATTTCTCTCAACGGTCATGTCAATGAGCTCGAGGTGAGCGTGGTCTTGACCTTGAATGCGTTTTGCCATGAGGATAAGGCCTGCACATGTACCGAAAACTGGCTTTTCTTGCGCAAACTCCTTCAATGGTTCAAGGAAATTATATTTATCGATCAGACGCCTCATCGCAGTGCTTTCGCCGCCTGGGATCACAAGCCCGTCCAAATCATTCAACTCTTCAATACGCTTTACGCTCACTGCTTCTGCGCCGCTTTCTTGCAAAGCTTTAATATGTTCTCTCACAGCGCCTTGCAGGGCAAGAACACCAATTTTAATCATCGCGTTGCTTCCTTTCTTACCAGCCTCGTTCCTGCATGCGGTCTCCAGGAAGTAGCGTGGAGATCTCGATTCCTTTCATTGCAGTACCGAGTCCTTTTGATAGTTTAGCAATCAGCTCATAGTCTCTGTAGTGAGTGGTTGCTTCTACAATCGCACGGGCAAATTTCTCAGGGTTTTCGGACTTGAAGATTCCTGATCCGACAAATACTCCGTCAGCGCCTAACTCCATCATTAATGCTGCATCTGCAGGAGTGGCTACGCCGCCAGCTGCAAAGTTAACGACAGGAAGTCGTCCGTCTTTTTTGATTTGAAGAAGGATTTCATATGGTGCTCCAAGATTTTTAGCCTCAGTCATGAGTTCATCTTCACTCATAGCTGCTACCTTGCGGATTTGACCTTGAATCATGCGCATATGGCGAACAGCTTCCACGATGTTTCCTGTTCCAGGCTCACCCTTTGTACGAAGCATAGAAGCGCCTTCTCCGATACGGCGGGAAGCTTCCCCAAGATCACGGGCTCCACATACAAAAGGAACTGTGAAATCACGTTTGTTCAAGTGGAATACTTCATCCGCAGGAGTAAGTACTTCACTTTCATCAAGGTAATCAACACCCATTGATTCAAGAACACGTGCTTCCACGATATGTCCGATTCTAGCTTTCGCCATTACAGGGATACTGACTGCATTTAGTACTTCCTCTACGATTGTAGGATCCGCCATGCGCGCTACTCCGCCCGCTGCACGAATATCTGCTGGAACTCGTTCTAACGCCATAACGGCTACTGCTCCGGAAGCTTCGGCAATTTTAGCTTGCTCTGCATTGATAACGTCCATAATGACGCCGCCCTTTTGCATTTCAGCCATTCCGCGTTTTACACGATCTGTACCTGTCTTTAACATGCTACATATCCCCCTGTTTATTTATTAACTCATTTATGAGTTTTTTTAATAATCAAATTCACATTCATTTTAACGTAAAACCAATAAATTCGCTAGGGTTTAAAAAATACTCTTCAAAAGCAATGCTTTTGAAGAGTATTTCATCCAAGATCAGAACCAGCCTTTTACAGTGTCAACTGCAGAATCCCAGGCACCGCCAAAGAAATGGCCAGTACCTCTCATGGCAAGAACAAACCAATTGGCTTTTTCTACTGCCTTGGTTGTTACAACACTAGCTTGTCCTTTACCGGATCCGTCATTCAGCAAATAGCCGTGATCCGCATCTTTACCTGTATATTTCAATTGAATATGGCCGATTGTTTCACCTTTTTTTAGAGGAGCTTTCAATTTGCCGTCTTTATCCAAGTGCTTCTTGTCGATCACAAGCACTGGTTTATAATTTTGCTTTTCGCCATTTTTCACAAGCATTGAAACCGGTTCTTGTGTTGCAATCCCAACTTCTTTCTCTTTTCCTTGGATAACAGGAAGAGTTTTTTGTTTCTTCAGCTGATAGCCTTTTGGAAGAAGTGTTTCTTTTGTGTAGTTGGAAAATCCGTAATCAAGCAATTGTTTCGTCTCACCAAACCGGCCAGCATAGCTGTTCGATTTCATAAGAACAGAAATCAACCGTGTTCCATCTCTTTTCGCTGTAGCTGCAAAAGAGTAACCCGCATTGTCCGTAGTACCCGTCTTTAGTCCGTCTACTCCCTTATACCCATAAACGAGGGACGGAAGCATCCAGTTCCAGTTCTTCATCATGATTTTATCGTCAGTCCCGGGACGGAACCATTTGGATGGAATACTTGCTGTATCCAAAACTTCAGGATAGTCACTGATTAATTTGAATGCAAGGATCCCTACTGATTTTGCGGACATCTTATTTTCATCCGTCTTGCTCCCAACGGAATCATACCCTTGGAGGTCATTGTTGTTCAGACCTGTACTGTTAACAAAACGAGCATCCTTGATTCCCATCTTTTTAGCTTTGTCATTCATCATCCCGACAAACTTGGACTCTTTACCATCGCCAACAAGCTCTGCCAATGCGATCGAAGCACCGTTTGCAGAATAAATGGCCATAGCTTCATATAATTCTTTTACTGAATATTTATAATCACTTCGCAATGGTACGTTTGAAAGGTCTCTGTTTTGTGAAATTTTATGTGCATAATCACTAATGGCTGTTTTTTGATCCCATTGAATTTTGCCTTTTTTAATTGCTTCATTGACCAGGTATTCAGTCATCATTTTTGACATACTGGCTGGCGGCAATACTTGATCGGCTTTATTTTCGTATAAAATCTTACCTGTATCTCCATCAACTAAAATCGCCGTCTCCGATTTTGTTTTCAATTCCGGAGCAGCGCTTGCTTTTTCTGAATATCCAAATACACTGGCTGATAGCATTGAAACCATGACAGCTGAAAAAGTAAATCCTTTAAGTTTGTTGCCGAACAAAACTGACACCTCCATACAATTTACACAAACGTAATTGTACCATAGCAATATACAAAAAAATAGACAGAGGAATGACCTCTGTCCACTTTTTTTATAAAATCCATCTTTAGACTGAATAATTTGGTGCTTCTTTGGTAATTTGTACTTGGTGAGGGTGGCTTTCTCTTAATCCAGCACCGGTAATCTTAACGAACTTAGAATTATTTTGAAGCTCCTCTAATGTAGGAGTTCCGCAATATCCCATACCTGAACGAATTCCGCCGATCAGCTGGAACAATGTATCAGCCAGTGGCCCTTTATAAGGGACTCGACCTTCAATGCCTTCTGGAACGAGTTTTTGATTATTTTCCTGGAAATATCGGTCGCGGCTTCCTTGCTCCATAGCCCCGATCGATCCCATTCCCCGGTAAACTTTAAATTGGCGCCCTTGGTAAATTTCCCGTTCTCCTGGGCTTTCGGTTACTCCGGCAAGCAAGCTTCCGAGCATAACAGCATTTCCGCCTGTAGCAAGAGCTTTCACGATGTCTCCAGAATATTTAATGCCTCCGTCAGCAATGATCGGAATACCGTGCTTGCGGGCTTCTGTTGCGCAGTCATAAATGGCCGTAATCTGAGGCACACCTACACCGGCAACAACACGGGTCGTACAGATCGATCCAGGCCCGATTCCGACTTTGACCACACTTGCTCCAGCTTCGATCAAATCTCTTGTCGCTTCTGCTGTTGCTACGTTTCCAGCAATGATGGTAAGGTCAGGGTATTTAGCACGAACTTCTCTTACTTTAGTCAATACACCTTCAGAGTGGCCATGAGCCGTATCGATGACGATAACATCCACTCCTGCTTCGACCAATTTATCAATGCGAACCATTGCATCTTTTGTTACCCCTACTGCAGCACCAGCCAGCAAACGACCTTGGCTGTCTTTAGCAGAATTAGGGAACTCAATAACCTTTTCGATATCTTTTATTGTAATTAATCCTTGAAGAGTGCCTTCATTATCGACCAATGGAAGCTTTTCAATCTTATGCTTTTGAAGTAATTGCTCTGCTTCTTTTAGGGTAGTTCCTACTGGGGCAGTCACAAGATTTTCTTTCGTCATTACATCTGAAATCTGAATGGAGTAATCTTCAACAAAACGAAGATCACGGTTGGTGAGAATGCCTACAAGCTTCTTATTTTCATCAACAATGGGAACACCGCTGATTCTGTATTTCCCCATAAGATGTTCAGCATCAAAAACTTGATGATCAGGTGTAAGGTAGAACGGATCAGTAATAACTCCGCTTTCAGAGCGTTTTACTCTGTCCACTTGCTCTGCCTGCTGTTCGATAGACATGTTTTTATGGATAATACCTAATCCGCCCTGGCGAGCCATGGCAATCGCCAATTCTGCCTCTGTTACCGTGTCCATTCCAGCGCTTATAACAGGGATGTTTAACTGTACGGAATCTGAAAGACGTGTCTTCAATGAAACATCTTTTGGCAAAACAGACGATTTTGCCGGCACTAAAAGCACATCATCAAACGTTAATCCTTCTTTTTCAAACTTGCTCTCCCACATGCATACTCCACCCTTCTCTTCAATTAACTTCCTGAAAAATATTATTTGTAGATTAACAACTGGATAAACTACTGTCAAGGAAGGAACAATAAGTCTAACTTTTCAAAAAATACCACGGAGGTGAGCGCCCGATGTCAGATGCGAATACCTGGTCATTATATTATAGTTTTTTCTCCTCCAGCAGGGCGCAAAAATACCTTTATGGCTGCTACGAAAACGCTGGAATTGAGCAGGCAGAAAGCAAAAGCTATCAAAACTGCTATCCCTTCATTTATTTTCTGGAACATGGAAAGAAATATTATGACTTGGCAGGTACAGCACCGACTGAACTCCAGCCGGTTTTGCTGTTCTATGGCATGATCCAGCTGCTAAAGGCGTGCATACTGACCGTTGACCCTGACTATCCAGAAAACAGTTCTGTTCTTGCCCACGGTGTAACAACCAGGAAACGTAAAAAGAAGTATTATGAATTTCTTCATGATGAAGTGAGGATTCAGAGGAGCGGTCTTTTTAATCACTTTTCCACTAAATTGTTTCATGTGAAACATGCAGAAGGCGAAAAGCTTAAGATGAATGATATTATGGCTCTTATACCCGAATTGAGAGATCTTTTTCTTCATGTTCATAACGAAGATATAAACGTTCAAGTAATGCGAGACGATCAGGAGCTTATTATTCCCATTGATGTGCTGGATGGTCTTCATATGAACACCGGAAGACTGATCTCCTTTCTCAATGAAAACCCGGAAATCACCTTTCAACTTTTAAAAGAAACAAAAGAACATATCATTGTTCATTCTTCCAAAGAACTCCATCCCCTTGAATGCGAACCATTCAGCTATCACACTAACGGTTCATATTATCTCTACAGCAGCCGCAGAGAGATGAAAGAATTGAATGAATGCATGATTCATTATGCTGTTCTTTATAACCTGAGCATGCTGTGCCGATATGAGACCGAGTGGTGGAGTGATATCTTTCATTCCTATACTACCAATGATCTCCCTTTTATCAAGGAATTCCTATCCATTACACGTACAAAAATACCCTATTTGCTTGGACAATTCCTGCAGCGGAAAGGGTGAGCAGGATTCTTGATTTAAAAGAGTTTCGAGGGTGCTTGAGGGAGGGGTTCTGGGGGTTCGAGAATCAGAAAAGGGTGATTCAGGCGGACTTCCTTGGGTGATTTGGATCGTTACTTGCGGATTTGGTGGGTTTACTTGCGGTTCGACAGCGTTTACTTGCGATTCGACAAGATTTACTTGCATATCACGTCATTTTCATACTTATTGGGTTGATCCCTCGATGGTTTTATGAAAAATAGAACAAGTAATTAGTTTGTATAGGCTTTATTCTTTCGTGTTTTGTGGCTAATGGATAAGGTTTTGAAGGTTCTACTTTGTTGTTCGGGATCGTTACTTGCGGGTTTGTACGGTTTACTTGCGGCTTTGGCCCTTTTACGTGCGACTTTGAAGGGTTTACATGCGGGAATGGAGACTTTACGTGCGACTTTTCAGCCTTTACATGCCAAACCCATCATTGTCACAAAAAAGAACATACAAAAAA
>NZ_JARMMC010000031.1:0-570 GCF_036216745.1 Fictibacillus sp. B-59209
ACAAAAAAGAAATTAAAAAACTTAGTTGACATTGAAAAATGAAGATGTTAACATAAGGAAGTCGCAAATGAGCGACCAAGTAGTTCTTTGAAAACTGAACGAAACAAACAACGTGAAACGTCAATTTTTATTTTTAGATGCTAGACAAACTAACTTTATTGGAGAGTTTGATCCTGGCTCAGGATGAACGCTGGCGGCGTGCCTAATACATGCAAGTCGAGCGAATGGATTAAGAGCTTGCTCTTATGAAGTTAGCGGCGGACGGGTGAGTAACACGTGGGTAACCTGCCCATAAGACTGGGATAACTCCGGGAAACCGGGGCTAATACCGGATAACATTTTGAACTGCATGGTTCGAAATTGAAAGGCGGCTTCGGCTGTCACTTATGGATGGACCCGCGTCGCATTAGCTAGTTGGTGAGGTAACGGCTCACCAAGGCAACGATGCGTAGCCGACCTGAGAGGGTGATCGGCCACACTGGGACTGAGACACGGCCCAGACTCCTACGGGAGGCAGCAGTAGGGAATCTTCCGCAATGGACGAAAGTCTGACGGAGCAACGCCGCGTGA
>NZ_JARMMC010000033.1:0-49280 GCF_036216745.1 Fictibacillus sp. B-59209
AAACAAAGGGGCTGTCCAAGAAGTCTGGTAGCTGTTGATCTCCGCTCCAGGCTGCTCGCTTTCCGCGGGGCGTGCGGTGAGCCTCTTGGCGCAAGCGCCTGCGGGAGTCTCACCTGTCACGCTAGTCCCGCAGGAGTCTCGCACCTTGCACTCCAATCAACTTTTCATTGAAGATTTTTCACGTCAAAGGAGCTGCCTGAAGGTCAATTTTCGACTTTCAGGACAGCCCCTTTTTATTTCAATACTCTTATTACTATTTTTTCGCCAATAAATACATGAAATATGGGGCACCGATAATGGTTACGATAATTCCAGCTGGAATACCACTTGGATCCAGTATTACTCGGCCAATTGTGTCTGCCGTAAGAAGCAAGATTGATCCGATCAATGCCGCAACCGGAAGAAAGGCTTGATGGCGAGGCCCGACGAGTGATCTTGCAATATGAGGAGCCAAAAGCCCAACAAAGGCAATTCCCCCGCTGACAGCCACGGATGCCGAAGCAAGCGAAACAGCAATCAAGATTAGGACAATTCGTTCTCTGCCAGTATTCACTCCAACGCCAATTGAAACATTCTCATGAAAGTTCAGCATGTTCAGCACATTGGATTTATACATCGTGAGAGGAATGAGAATCAGAATCCACGGCAGTAATGACAGTACAAACGTCCAATCATCACCCCATATTCTGCCGGCCATCCAATTGGCCATGAACGAGTAGTCTTCCATATCCAATCGCGTCGACAGTGTCAACGTCGCACCATAAAGGGCCGCAGCCAAACCAACCCCCACTAATACTAGCCTTGTTGGTTCAACGCCCTCACCTTTTATGTAAGACATACTATAGATGACAGCTGCTGTTGCCATTCCACCCGCCAATGCAAAAAGAGGCAGTATGTACAGGGAACTCGATGTTTCCACCGTAAAGAACATGATATAGACAACGACCATCAGACCGGCACCAGCATTAATACCCAAGATACCAGGATCTGAAAGCGGGTTCTTTGTAATACTTTGCAGAATAGCACCAGACACCGCGAGTCCCATCCCCGCAAGGATAGCAACAAATATCCGCGGCAGCCTGAACTCAAACAAAATAAGGTTCTCCCTCGGTGTACCTTGTCCGATGATCGTCCGAAAGAGCTCTGCAGGAGTTAATGACGCAAATCCTGCAGCGACACTAATGATAAACATGGCTATTAATAAAACAATCGCTGCAATCGTCGTCATTCTTATCTTCTTGATCTGTCTCGCGTTCATCATGAAAGTTTTCTTCCTCCCCTTCTCGCAAGGTAAAGGAAGAACGGTACGCCGACCATAGCAACGATCGCCCCAACTGGCGTTTCATATGGAGCATTTACCGTTCGGCCCAATGTATCTGCCAAAACCATCAGCACACTTCCAAATATTGCTGAGCATGGTATGATCCAGCGATAATCCGTTCCAACCAAGAAGCGTACAATGTGTGGAACCATCAAACCGACAAATGCTATTGCTCCTACAAGCGATACTGCTGCACCAGCAAGGATCAGCACAACAGTCATCAGTACAGCCTTCGTTACCAGCGTACGCTGTCCAAGACCCCTCGCCACTTCTTCACCAAAGCTCAGAATGGTTAACTGCCTTGAAAACATAACAGCAACCACAATACCAATTATGACGACCGGTACGATGATTTTCAGCTGAGTCCAATTTGTTCCTGAAACCCCGCCTGCTGTCCAAAAAGCAAGATCTTGAGAAAGCTTAAAGTATAGAGCTATGCCTTCTCCTAACGAAGAAAGCAGTGCAGAAACAGCGGCACCTGCCAGCGTAATTCGGATTGGGGATAGCCCCCCTCTGCTCATGGAGCCTAATCCGAACACAAGTCCTGCACCAATTCCCGCACCGATAAAGGAAATAATCATCACTGTTACATAGTTTGCACCTGTGCCGAAAGCAAACACACAAGCAAGAGCTAAGCTTGCACCAGCGTTCAAACCCAATAAACCAGGATCTGCAAGGGGATTTCGTGTCATCCCCTGCATGATTGCCCCGCTGACAGCAAATGCCGCACCAACAACAGCTGCACCCAGCTCTCTTGGTAACCGGAGACTGACAATAATGCGATCAACTTCCCTGCCAGGATCATAGTTTAATATAGAATTCCATACGGTAAGAAAATTAATTTTAGCGGCACCAACTGAAATCGCAAGACCAATACTCACCATCAGAAGAGCGAATCCCATCAGTAAAATGGCTGTACCCACTGCCGGCCTCGAATACACTTTATTATCTTTTATCTGCTTGATTTTTGTTTTGAACATGGCGGATTTCCTTTTTTATAGAAGCTTTCTTATTTCTTTTTCGTTAACTCGTTAACAATAAAGTCCAGTTCTTTTTCAAGAGAAATCGGGTCATTGAAGTAGAATGATTCAGAATCGAACTTAATCGCATGACCGTTTTTAACCGCTGGAAGCTCTTTCCATACATTTGACTTCATGAATGAGTTGTCCGGGTTGCCTGCACCTGTTCCGACAAAAATATAGTCTCCAGCGTATGTTGGGATCACTTCAGTAGAGATCGCTTTCCAGCCAGGTCCGAAAACATCCTTTTCTAATTTCGCAGGCGCTTTTAGTTGAAGAGCCTGGTAGATGACTTCTGTTCCACGACCCCAGTTTTTGCCATAGACATACATATCTTTACCGTAAGCTTCCATAACCATAAACGTTTTGTCTTCTCCGATAGCGGATTTAACTTTTTCACGTGCATCTGCAGCTTTTTTCTTCCACTCTTCTACCCAAGCTTTTGCTTCTTTTTCTTTCCCAACCATTTTTCCGATTTCAACATGCTGTTCCAAGTAGTCGTACTTGTCGTACGTCATGGTAACAGTTGGAGCAATTTCTTTATATTTCTTAATGTTCTTATCATCCGAATACGTAATGATCAGGTCAGGATTTAGTTCTAGAAGCTTTTCATAAGAATCAGCCGTAACAACTTCTGCTTTGTCCAGTTTGTTGCCGTAAAATTTATTTTGTTTCGGATATTCATTTACTGCTATTGGTGTAATCCCTAAGTCCAGCAAGTTACCTGCATATGTAGCAGCCATCATTGCGACGCGTTTTGGCTCAGCCGGAACTTCAACGTCACCTTTTTCACCTTTATAAATCCTTGTTTCTTTTTTTGAATCTTTTTCACCAGAGCTCGCGGCTTCTTCTGATTTATTACCACATGCGGCAAGTGCAATTACTAAAAGCATTGTCATAAAGCTAACTAAAAGTTTCTTTGTATGTTGATTCAATTTTGTATCCCCCTATATTTGAAAATAAAAATCATTCTCATTTAACTGTAAAAAAGAAAGGCGATTGATTACGCCAAGCTCTCTACTAATTGAACACTTTTGATGAGATCATATGTTAGACATACGGGCTTCCTTGTTCTCGGATCCACACCAATCTCAGCATCGATATTGAAAACATTTCGAAGGACCTGACGTGTCATTACATCTTCAGCAGTTCCCTCTTTTAGGATAGCACCGTCTTTCATAGCAACCATATGGTGAGCAAACCGTGCAGCATGATTCAAATCATGAATGACCATCACAATGGTTCTCTTTTCATCACGATTCAGCTGCTCTAACAGCTCGAGTACCTCTAACTGATGTGACAGATCCAAATATGTAGTCGGCTCATCCAGCAAAATAATATCTGTTTCTTGGGCTAATGCCATTGCAATCCATACACGCTGGCGCTGGCCGCCTGAGAGTGCATCTACCGGGCGATCCTTAAACTTATAAATTCCTGTAACCTCAAGAGCCCAGTCGATCACCTCGAAATCTCTTTTCGTAAGTTTTCCAAGACCTTTTTGGTAAGGAAATCTTCCGTAAGAAACGAGCTCACCAACCGTAAGTCCTTCTGGTGAATCTGGAGACTGCGGCAAAATTGCCATCTTTTGAGCGATTTTCTTCGTTGATTCTTTACTGATGCCTTTACCATCAAGATAAACAACGCCGGATTTCGGATTCAATATACGCGACAACGTTTTCAAGACCGTTGATTTTCCGCAGCCGTTTGGACCGATAATCGTCGTAATTTTCCCATCCGGAATGGAGATGTTCAGATTTTTGACGATGTCTCGCTCACCATAAGCAATCTTCAAATTCTCAGCATACAGCCTGGACATCATTCACCCTCCTTTTAAACATTTAATCAATTTATATAAAGCTGTTATGCGACTTAATTGAAAATGATTATCAATATCGTTTTCATTTTATTGAATTATTGAGGGAGTGTCAATAGGTTTTTTCGAAAACATCGAGATCAGATCCACACTTCTGACAATAAAAAAAACATATTTTTGAAATATTTTATGTCTTTTTTCATAGAAAAAACAGGCTGCAAGGTGCAGCCTGTCTTTAGTGGTCTATTAATTATTAATATACTTCTCAAAAACATTGCCATAATCTTTTACATGATACTCTTTTCTGCTTTCCATGAGCCATGTGAAGGCAGCATCGTTCAACTGGTTGAAGTTATCCACGAGCTGGTCTTCCTTGCTTGTGATGCGGCTGAGTGTGGTCGAAGCAAGGTTGATGCTCTGCTGGGCATACTGCAGGGCGAATTCGTTCTCGTGAGCAATCTCAGCGATTTTGCTAAGAGACTTGTAGAGATCCTTCAGCTCCTCGATATGCTTTTTGTGAACATCGATGGAAAAAGGTACAGAGCCGATGACAAACTTGATTTCAACATCGAGATCCACGGTTCCTGCGGTTTCCAATGAAACGTTGGAAATGGTGTTCTCGCTGTAGCTGTATCGGTGGAGCAAGCGTTTTTTGCTGATCGCGCTCGTTCCATCCAAATGGATCAGCGCACGGTTCGTAAAGCAGTACTCATCGGTTTTAGATTTAATAAGAAAGTAGATTTTCTCGTTATCTTCATGGAACACGTAATCGTCGGCATCCACCTTGTCATAGTCTGCAGGCTTGATGACGCTCCCTACATCACTTAATCCGAGTGCATCTGAAGCTAAGCGTTTTAACATATCCTCTTACTCTCCTTATGTTTTCATTTACACTATATACGATAACACTTCGTAAAAAGTTTCGTTTTTAGTGGACGCCGTTCTCCACATTCCAGCTGCCTTGCTTTTTCCGTGCGTAAAGAATCTGGCCCGTATGATAGGCGGTATGGATCGTAAGGTTGGCGATGACGCTTCCCCACTCTTCATGCCTGTCTTCATAAGCACCTTCATCAAAGCGTTCTTCTTCACTTTCTTCAATCGCTGTACGCCACTGGGCCATGACCTCTTTTAAACGGTCGACCGTCTTCTTCCAGTCCCATTCTCCGTTCATGTCTTCAAACGTTTGATCGTTTTCTACTTTGGCCGTAGATGGACTTTCTCCGGTGAAACGGTCCAGGTAGCGCTGATTCCAATAGATCAGATGGTTGACGATCTCACGGATGGAGTTGCTTTCATGCGTTTCTTTCCAGGCAGCCTGTTCATCGGTCAATCCGACGAGTGAGTTTTCCAGTGAAACAAACCAGTGATTGTTTTGAAAAGCTTCAAACTGATTCAGCAAAAGTTCTTTTGCATTCATTGTGTTGCCTCCTTCATAAGCGATTGATTTGAGACTGAACTAAACGTTTGAAAACGCACATTGTCTTTATCTGAAAACTGATCGGTAAAATTGCCGTTGGTGTAATCATGGATGATGCTCGTCCAAAAGGCCTGCGCCGGTTTGTTCTGTGGAATCTGGGCAATGTCCCAGTCCCCCGGGAACTGATTAAATGCGGTAAATGCGGCCTCTTTACCGATTCCTTGTTTGCGGTACTTCTTCAGGATGAAGAATTCGGATATGTGGTAGATGCCCTGGTTTTTGCGGACCAGGATAAAACCTGCATAATGTTCACCCGCTTTAATAAAGAACGGATAACGGCCCTCTTCCTCCCAGTATGCATCCAGATAAGTGTATCCGTATCGGCCTTCCTTACTGAGGTCTGATCCATCAAATTCACTGAAGTCATAGCGATACAGCTCAAGCATCTGCCTGAGCACAGGCTTCTTCTCTAACGGAATTCTTTCGAGTGTAATGTTCATTGAACATCCCCCCTTTTTCTTGGTGGTGTCAGGCACCGTTGTTATTGCGGTGCCTGACACCACGTTATTCCCCCTTCTTACATTCTCCTCTTCTATGGAGATTCCTTTAACTTCAGGCAGAAAAAGACAAATTATGCTAAGCGAGGAGGGGAATTGATGTTCTTTTTTGGTGCCTGGCACCGACTTTTGACATCTGTGTAATGCTGGTGCCTGGCACCAAATAACCAAATAAAAAAAGCATGCAAGCTCTCCAGGCCCGCACGCCCTCAATAATCAAAGCACACTGTTCTTAACGGATGCTGCATCGATGACATCCTGATCAGCTACCCAGATGATCGGCAGGTTGACGACGGTAAGATCACCGTTGTCCTCCCCGAATCCCTGGTTAATTTTATTGGAGCTGAACAGGTCGAGCTGCTGGATCGGCCCAAAGCTCAGCGTAGCTGACCGGTCCATCGAGTTCACTTTAAATCCAAGCATGTTTACGACCATAGGTGAAAAGAGCATCGTGAACCTCCTGCTGCCGTTTTATATCTTCTCAATTAGCGAAGGAATCTCCCGGCCATAGGAAGACTGTGTGACCGGCGAATCGACCGCATCTCTGTCATCAACCGAATTTTCATTTCCACAGAACCGCGCATCATCCCCAAAACTTTGGCCAAATCCCTGATTTTTTTTGTCGGAGTTATGCCAGTCAGACAAGTAATTCTCCCCGATATTCACCGCCGACGCATTTTCAAAGGAATTAATTTTAAAAAGAAAAATATTTATAACTATAGAAGGTGAACCCACTAATTTCTCCCTCCTTTTCCCCTAAATATATGTTTGTTCCCTGTAATTATGTTTGCTTGAATCCCGGAGGTGGCAATGCATGGACGTCGATAAATTGAAACAGTGGCTGGAGCTTGCGCAAAAGGTACAGGGAAATGATTTTTGGAACAGTATTTTCGATGGTTCACCGGGACAGCAGATGGCAGGCCAGGTGAATGGACAGCCAGAATCACGTACGCGTTACAATCATTTTCAGCCTAACCAGAACGCACCATCCCCTCAAGAGGATTTCCCCAAGGTTGATATCTACACAAACAACCGGGAATGGATGGTGGTCATTGATCTTCCAGGTATCCGTAAAGAAGATGTCAGCCTTTCGATGGCAGCCAATAAACTGACAATCAAGGGTGTGCTTCACTCTCCGTATAAGGATGCCACCGTCATACGGGCAGAACGGGCGAACGGCCATTTTGAGCGGACCATCCAGCTTCCTGAACTAATTAATGAAACTCGCACTGCCGCCCGTTTTTTTAACGGTGTGCTGGAGGTTCGGATCATGCGAAATCTCACACCTGAACGAAACATCCGGATCGATTAGCACCTCTTGTTTTCCGTTGGCCCATCCACGAAATCATTATCATTCACCCTGCATCTTTCGCAGTTATGCTGGCCAAAATCACCGTTGCTTTCGCCAAAGGACTGCGTTTTTTTCGTCGTATTGTACACCCTGCTTCGCACCGTCTGGCCGAACGAAAGCTTGCATTGGTTGCCCATCTTGTTAACGTCAAGAAATCCAAGATTCAGTTCAGATGATGAAAAATTCATCAAGGTTCATTCCTTTCTGTGCATGGAGTAGGAGAAAACAGACATGTTCTCCTTTTTTATTCATAAAATAAAGTACAAGCCGGTACGTATAATGCTGAATGGAAGCGTGGGGTAGCTTATGCCTTTTTTTAAAACCATACTCAACGCCCTTACAAATCATGATAAGAATATGGAAGAAATCCACCTGCATTTAAAACAACTCCAGAATGAGCTCGCCGAAATGAAAAAAGACAACAATGGACCCCCTGTTGTCATTGAACATATCAACATCGAAACTCTAAGAATTGATAAATACGAACTGAGCAACAACTTCGCCAACCTGGGCATCAAGGATCTCAAAGGCAAGCTGAACATCGGCGCCAACTATGGCCGCGGCATGACCTTGCAGGAGGAAGCCGACCAGGCCAAAATGACGGAGAACGCCATGATGAAGATGGGGCAGAAAAAAGAAAAAGTCCACCAAAAGAAACAGAACGTGCCGAGCTATTCCATCAAGGGCAGAAAGCCGTAAAAAGGACTGGATAGATGATCTATTCCGTCCTTTGCCTGCTGTACGCTGCCTTTTACTCTCCTCTATTTATCTTGCTTTTTATCCGTTCAAAAACGTTTACATAGTATGAATCCAATCCAACAAAGCTTGCTTTATTTACTATTTTGCTATTTTGTTTGCTTATTTCCGTTGCAGTTATTTCAGTTACTGTGCCTTCAAACAGATTCATTACATCATCTAATCTAATTTTATAAAGGCTATCTACTTCATCTTCTTGAAGTTTAAATTCAGGTAATAGCCTGCATTCATACAAAAACACATGACATATTTCCCGATCCCATATTTGTTCTAGTTTTATCTCACCTTTGATAATTCCAAGCGGAATCAGGTCCTTAAATTTAATAGATACCCCTAATTCTTCCTCTACTTCCCTTGTTCCTTCCCTTACATCCTCTTCTGCCAATAAATGTCCAGCCGAAGTGATATCCAGAAGACCAGGGTAATCTTTCTTTACTTCAGCTCTTTTTTGGAAGAGTACATAACACTCATTCTTTTCTACTATCGTAAACCAGCAATGAAAGGTTTCATGCCAATCTCCAGATATATGTACTTCTCCTCTTGTTTTCTTTCCGATACATTTCATATTCTCATCAAATATCCTTACTATTTCACTGTCCATTTTTATTACTCCTTCAAAAATATTAGTCGTTCCATCTTTCAATGTTTCAAGATTGTTTTCCTGCAAATAAGGAGAAAAAAAGAGAGTCACCATCACTCGAAAAGGATAGTGTCTCTCTTTTTTTAAACAAATTAGTTCTCATTAAGATTGTTTGTTTCATAAACCAGCAAGGAGCCGTTGTCATCATCAGGAACAGCATATAGGCGAAGCTCTTGACCGGCATTTTCCATGAATACAGGATTCCGAGTAATCACATGTCCTTGTGGAGAAAATTCAGTGATTGGTGCTTCGTGGATGGTATCTAGAGTTTTCATGTCCACCAAAGCGACTCCGCCTAATTCATAAGGCTTGGTATTACTATTTGCTGGATCAGGCAGCTCAGCTATTCCGCTTAAGATCATTTTTCCGTTTCCTGCATAATGACCGTCCTGGTAATCAATAAAATGACTGGTATTTTCCTTCTTAGCCAGCTGCTTTCCTTGTTCATTCCACTCATAGAACTTGCGGGAACCCCAGCTATTTCCTATAATTTTTCCACTTTGACCGTCTCGTACCATTCCTCCGATATGATCCTGAACACGGAAGGCTTCTTTGGCATCCTTTGTTTTAGGATCCACTTTGTAGACGATGGAATGGCTGTTGGGGCGGTATTCAGCAACAGATACCCAGATATTTTTCCCATCAAAATCGATACCGCCAGGATGATACATGTTCCCTTCACCCAGTTTGATGTCTTTTACAAGCTTTCCTTCTTTCGTAAACACAAAAAGGTGGCCTATCCCTTTACCTGGAGAACGGTCATAACCGTCCACGATCTTGCCATATTTAACAGGCTTTTCGATAATCTGAACGGCAGACATATAAAAAAGGTCCCCAACCTTAACCATACCTTGTGAATGATAGTTATTAAATTGCAGATCAATCTTTTCTTTTTGTTGCCATTTTGTGTCTCTGCTGATTTTCTCAAACTGGTCAGATATATTTTGCTTTCCATTATCATTTGCAGAAGAAGTGGTGGCTGCTTTGGCACTGCTAGAGACCGCAAAAGCCTCAGTATCTTTAGAATTGAAAGGATGAAAAGCCATTAAACCTGACGAAATAAGCAATACGGATGCAGCCGTAATTATTTTTTTGTTCATAATAAGCCTCCTATTAAGCTTGATGATGCCATTGATTATGAAAATTAATGTAACTAGCTTTCTTGACCAACAATAACGTAAATAAAAAAGGAATTATAGGTGTTTCCTTTAAGTTTTACCTAAACTTCATAGAGGATTTACATAGTTAAAAATACCTTTATAAAAACATAAGACTGACTCAATTTGAGTCAGTCTCATTATAATTGTGATTTCACTCTTCTCGATTAAATTTACCTTTTAATGATTTGAAAGAATAGAAGACGACAGCTGCCCCAGCCACTAGTACCACAAAATTGATCCACTGATTTGCTGCTATTTGTTCCATAACATTTGCTGCTTTGTCTGTATTGTACTTATGGTCTCTAACAGCTTTTCTGTATTTTCCATCCGGTTCTTGAACGGCTATCGCCTTATCGGTGCTGATGCCGTGGATGGCGAAATATTTTGTGCCCTTTTTATACTCATTGGAAAAGTTGCCGGAATAGGTTCCTTCCTGATCTGAGTACTTTGTTACCTGTCCGATCTCTTTGTCCACCTGATCCACGTATTCGTCACTGATGACATAAGCGTAGTGATCCCAGACGACGAAAGAGGTTGCCCAGCTGGCAGAAGCAGGACTCGTCAAGAAAAACTGGAAGGCCATCAGACAGGCGATGAATAATGGAACGCTTTTAAACACCTTCATAGGCTGTACTCCTTTTAATTCATCGAATTTGCGATCCTCAACAGCTCTTTTTTGACCTGTTTCTCACTGTATTCATTGGCAAACATGTGCCGGAGATCGTATTCTTCCTCATCTGCCAGCCAAAATAGTTCGGCGTAATTTCCAAAGTAAGCGAAATAGGCTTCTGTCCCGTCTTCAAGCTCGAGGGTATCTTCGTATTTTTTATTTTTAATGAGTTCACTCACCAGATTTTTATGGTTAAAAATTTTAAGGGCGATGAATCCCTTCTCGGTTTTCTGATCTTTTCGTGCGTACTCCGTTTCAAGCTGCAGCTTCTTTTTCTTTCCCCAATCCGTAATGACGATTTTCGGTTTCTCGTACTTATACGGAATGAACTCTGGCAGATGTGCTTTAAAAGGAATAACATCTTCCGTTTTTTCAATAGAAACCGGCTTGTACGACCGTGGGTAATGCCCTTTCGAATGCATGTCCAGCTTCAGCTCACCATCAACCAGCATGGACCCCTGGCAAGACGTCAAAACAGTCAAAAGCAATCCAGCCGCAAGAACACCGGCTCTTCTCATGAACTCCACCCCCGATTCTGTTACTCAAATCATACCATTATTTCACAGTCAGCCGGACAAGCTTCGGACGCAAGTTTCGACGTTTTTTGTATACAACAAAAGTTAATTATCGAGGTAGAAAAGTCTGAATAACGAGAATGGATCAATTAATTAAGAGTTTGGCTCAATTATATTTAATTAGGCTCAATTAATCTCCGTTCCGCTCAATTATCTTCATTTACGCTCAATTCCACACCCCAGTACACAAAAAAACTGCCGGACACAACGTCCGACAGCCTTTCAATTAACGATTCTTCAATTCTTCTGCGATCAATTTGTTAACCAATGGCGGATTTGCTTTTCCTTTGGTCTCTTTCATGACCTGGCCGACTAAGAAGCCGATGGCCTTGTCTTTTCCGTTCTTAAAGTCCTCGATGGACTGCGGATTGCGGTCAAGGACAGCCACAACAAACTCACGGATGGCGCCTTCATCGGAAATCTGCACGAGGCCTTTTTCCTTAACAATCGTTTGGGGATCGCCGCCATTCTCGATCATCTCTTTAAAGACTTTCTTCGCGATCTTAGATGAGATCGTGCCGTCTTCAATGAGCTTGATCATTTTAGCGAGGTTGCTCGGTGTTAATGGTGTTTCGCCGATTTCTTTGGACTCTGTGTTCAAGAAGGCACTCACTTCGCCCATGAGCCAGTTGGAAAGCAATTTCGGATCCGCTTTCTCCCTCATTCCTTCTTCAAAGAAATCAGCCATTTTGATCGATGCTGTCAGAACGCCTGCGTCATAAGCAGGAAGACCGAACTCTGATACATAGCGCGCTTTACGAGCATCCGGAAGCTCAGGAATCTCAGCGCGGACATGCTCGATCCATTCTTCAGAAACACTCAGACTCACAAGATCCGGATCTGGGAAGTAACGATAGTCATCCGATCCTTCCTTTACACGCATGAGGATTGTTTTATTAGATTTTTCATCAAAACGACGGGTCTCCTGAAGGATTTCGCCGCCACCCAGAATTTCTTCCTCCTGGCGCTTCTCTTCATACTCGAGCCCTTTTTGCACGAAAGCGAAGGAATTCAGGTTTTTAAGCTCGGTTTTCGTGCCGAATTCCTCTTGCCCCACAGGACGGATCGAGATGTTGGCGTCACAGCGCAATGATCCCTCTTCCATCTTACAGTCGGAAACGCCCGTGTATTGGATGATCGCTTTCAGCTTTTCCAAGTACGCATACGCTTCTTCCGGTGTACGGATATCCGGCTCGGACACGATCTCCATCAGCGGCGTGCCCTGGCGGTTCAAGTCCACAAGAGACGATCCGTCAGCAGCATGCGTTAGTTTCCCTGCATCCTCTTCCAAGTGAAGACGTGTGATACCAATTTTTTTCTTTTCGCCGTTCACTTCGATCTCAATCCAGCCGTGCTCGCCGATCGGCTTATCAAGCTGGGAAATCTGATATGCTTTCGGATTGTCCGGATAAAAATAGTTTTTTCGGTCAAAATGCTGCTCCCGGTTAATTTGGCAGTTCAATGCCATCGCCGCACGCATTGAAAAATCGACCGCCTGTTTATTCAGGACCGGCAGAACGCCTGGATGTCCAAGGCAGATCGGGCATGTATGGCTGTTGGACGGCGCTCCGAAATCGGTGGAGCAGCCGCAGAATATTTTAGAGTTCGTTTTAAGTTCAACGTGGACTTCTAATCCAATGACTGTTTCAAATTTGCTCATCCCTGCACCTCCTACAATTGCGGTTTCGCTTTATGATGTTCCGTCGCCTGTTCAAAGACTGAAGCTACGCGGTAAATCGTGCTTTCGTCAAAGTGTTTTCCGATGATCTGCAATCCGACCGGCAATCCGTTTGAGAATCCGCACGGCACAGAAATGGCTGGCACACCCGCAAGGTTTACAGGAATGGTTAAAATATCGTTGGCATACATCGTTAACGGATCGTTCGTTTTCTCTCCGATTTTAAACGCAGTCGTCGGAGTCGTTGGCCCGATGATGACATCAAAGTTATTAAACACTTGTTCAAAATCATTTTTGATCAGCGTACGGACTTTTTGCGCTTTTTTATAGTAAGCATCATAGTATCCGGAGCTGAGGGCGAACGTTCCGAGCATGATCCGGCGCTTCACTTCGTCCCCAAAGCCTTCGCTTCTGGAGTTTTTATAAAGCTCCAAGAGGTTCTCGGTGTTATCCGAACGCACCCCGTATCGTACGCCGTCAAAACGGGACAAGTTGGCGGATGCTTCTGATGAAGACAGAAGATAGTAGGTCGCAAGCGCGTATTTGGAATGCGGAAGCGATACTTCCTCCCACGCAGCACCTTGTCCTTCTAATACTTTTAGCGCTTTAAGCACTTTTTCTTTTACTGCTGGATCAACGCCTTCTGCCAGGTATTCTTTTGGAACGGCAATACGAAGTCCTTTAACGTCTCCAGTAATGGCTGACAAGTAGTCCGGTACATCGACGTTTGCTGACGTGGAGTCCATGTGATCATGTCCGGCAATCGCCTGTAAAAGGTATGCGTTATCTTCCACCGTACGCGTGATCGGTCCGATCTGGTCAAGGGAAGATGCAAACGCAATTAGGCCGAAGCGGGAAACAAGTCCGTATGTCGGCTTCAATCCTACAACGCCGCAATATGCCGCTGGCTGGCGGATCGATCCGCCGGTATCGGAACCGAGGGAAAATAATACTTCGCTCGCTGCAACAGTTGCTGCTGATCCTCCGCTGGAACCGCCTGGCACGTAGTCTGTGTTCCATGGGTTCTTCGTCACATGGTAGCCGGAGTTTTCGTTGGAAGATCCCATCGCAAACTCATCCATGTTCAGCTTGCCAATCGTGATAGCGCCTGCCTCATAAAGACGACTGGCCACTGTTGCATCATAAATTGGATTAAAGTTGGAAAGGATTTTGCTTCCGCTTGTAGTACGGAGTCCTTTTGTAGAGATATTGTCTTTCAAGGCAATCGGAAGGCCTGCAAGGATTCGTTCTCCTGGAGAACCAGCTAGAACATCATCCAGCTCCTTCGCCTGTATGCGGGCGTGTTCTTCATTCAGCGTAAGAAACGCTTTTACCTTGTCCTCCACTTGGCCGATTCGGGCATATGAAGCATCAACAAGATCCGTCACGCTTACTTCTCTTTTATGTAACAGGTTGTGCAGTTCTGAGACTTTCTTCTCTAATAATGACATGTGCTGCCTCCTACTCTAAAACGTCTTCGGTACTTTAAACTGTCCATCCCTTTGATCAGGGGCGTTCTTCAACGCTTCTTCTCGCGTTACCGATTCTTTCACAGTATCTTCGCGCAGCACGTTTTTCAGCTCAAGCACGTGGGTTGTTGGTTCAATGTTTTCTGTATCAAGTTCATTCAGTTCTTCGGCAAAACTGATAATTGCATCCAGCTGCTCCGTAAACATGTCCACTTCTTCTTCGCTGACAGAAAGACGGGCCAGATGGGCAACGTGTTTTACCTGGTCTTTTGAAATTCGAGACAAGCTTGCCACCTCCAAAACAGTACGTTCACAATATATAGATGATAACAAAAATCGCAGTTACTAAGCAACCGGTGCCAGGCACCACGTTTTGACATATATGTAAGAGGGGTGCCTGGCACCTTAAAATTACGCTTCTTCCCAACATAAGCATTATTACATACTAGCGTCTGGAGCGGGTCAGGACGGAGTGCTGCTGTTAACACAGGATATTGAAAGATGGGGTTCGACACAATGAGGAAACGTTCTTTAGAAATAATTATTTATACACAGTAAGATTTAATGAGAAAACTTCAAATCAATACTCCATTGAGACATAAAATTTAAAGAGTAGGAAAAGGTAAAAGAAAATCTATTTATTCTTATGATTTCAAAATGCTGAAGTAATTTCTATAAAGAGGCCTTTTTTTATATAGTGCCAGGCACCGCGATTAGACACTTGTGTAATGGAGGTGCCAGGCACCATTTTAATCCTTCCGGAAGCTGGTGTCTTTTGTAGGATGCGTAAATGGGGCTTCTTTGGGTTTAACATTCTTCTCGATGAGATCACGGTTTTCTGCCGTGTTCCAGCCGATATCGTTTGTCGGATGAACCCACTGATCGCCTGCCATGATTTCCGGATCCGTATCTTCGCTCCAGTGATTGAGCGGTGAGTTTTCGGAATTGTATTTACTGTCACCGATGACTACACCGTAATCATTCACAAAGGGAGGCTGCATTTTCATTCCTGTTCCTTTGAATGACGGCGAACTCGCTTGATGAGGCATTGTTTCTTCAATATAAGGCTTTTCCAGGTTGTTTTCTTCTTTATTGTTTTTATGATCAGCCACGTTATTTTCTCCTTCAACTTAAGATATAGTCATAATTTTTCCTTAAGCCACTATTCTATGTAGTAAGGCACCAAAATCGGGTGCAGAAAATTTTTTTGATAAATACTTTACAAAAGTAAGCATATATTATATTATACTTACATAAAGTAAGTTATTAAATCTCAACAAGGAGTTGTTCTTATATGTTAAGTTTAGGATTATTAATCATTCGTCTCGTGATCGGGTTATCGTTCGCGGCACATGGTACACAAAAATTGTTTGGCTGGTTCGGAGGCCACGGTCTGAAAGGAACAGGCGGCTGGCTGGAATCCATCGGTATTAAGCCAGGCTACACGATGGCACTTTTTGCAGGGCTCGCTGAGTTTGGCGGCGGTCTATTGTTCGCAGCAGGATTGGTCACTTGGCTCGGTGCAGCTGCCATTATCGTGACTATGCTCATGGCCATCGTAAAAGTGCACGGACCCAACGGCTTCTGGGCAACATCAGGCGGCTATGAGTACAACTTGATCCTCATCGCAGTAGCATTAGGTGTAGCTCTTACTGGAGCAGGCGCTTACTCTTTAGACGCACTTTGGTTCTAATTTATTAAGAAAAACTGGCGGAAACTGCTTCCGCCAGTTTTTTTGTGGTTTAAAGTTACTTGTTGTTTTCCAGGAGCTCAATCGTGTGATACAGAAGCCCGGTTCCACCTATGTTTCCATGGCCTGGAACAACAGTCCTCGCCTGAGAATATCGGTCAATCACGTTTTGCACGGACACTGGCCACGCTTGAACATCCGCATCCTCTACATTCCCAAGATCTTTTGCTTCCTGCGACTTGATCAGGCAGCCACCGACCAGGAGCTTGTACTGCGGAAAGTAAACCGTAATGTTATCTTCGGTATGCCCCTTGCCAGGATAGTACGCTTCCGCCTTCACGTTCCCAAACTTTAAGTGAGTCAGTACCGGATTCAGCAAACGATCTGGAGCTTCATAGCCATTTTCAACACCAAGCTTTGCGGTTTGAGGAGTCGTATACACATGAACCCCCCGCTCCTTCAGCGTTTTAATGCCTCCTATGCGGTCTTGATGGGAATGAGTGATGATCGCGTTTTTCACCGGTTTTTTAAAATGCTGAGAAATCATATCCATCAGTTCTCCGGTAAGGGAATCGTCCCATGAAGAATCAACAAGCAGAAGGCCTTTGGAAGTTTCCATCAGCAGTCCATTCGAAGGAACCGGCACCCCGTTAAATTCGCCGATCGTCGTATGTACCCAAACGTGCGGCTGGATTTCGGTAAGAGTGACTGTTCCTGATTTGTTTGAATATGTTTTTAGAACATGAGCAGCTTGGGTATATGGCTTCTGAGCTTGAGCGTTCACGATTAATGGTGCAGTGATTACACCTAATCCAATAATTCCGGTGAGAGCAGCATTTAATACGATTCTTTTTTTCATGACCATCCTACCTTCCTAAATTTTAATTTTCTTGCTATGTTATTGATGGTATTCCTTATCTTTCCTCCATTCAATGAAGCAGGAATGACAAATCCCTAACAAAAGTAAGAATATTTGAATAATTAGAAGGTGAACCTATGGACGTTTTGGAAAAATTCCACTTATTGATTGAGCGCGGACAGCCTTATGAAAATGAATTTGTGCCGTTAAATAGAAAGATTTCCATCGGAAGATTCGGCTCCGAACCTGCCCCCGGCATCGCATTTCATATCCCGCTCGTATCCAGGCAGCATTGTGTGATCGATTGTGAAAAACCTTTACCCATGCTGATTGATCTTGGCAGCAAACATGGCACCTGGCTAAATGGCATGCGACTTCTTCCACAAAAGGAATATGGTTTGAGCAACGGTGACCAGATCACCCTCGTCAATGGCATGATCTCCATGAAATACATAACCGTAAACGATCAGGAGACCATGGACTGGGATCCCGTAAAACCATTTCGTCTACCAACTGAAGATTTCATTGACATTCATGAGCTTTTGCAAAAAGTACGGGTGCATCAAAAAGATATTCACTTTTCACATAAGGAGTTTCAGTGTTTTAAACTGCTGTATTCTTCCCTCGGACAGTTTGTTTCGAAAGAAGAAATTAAGCGGCATGCCTGGAGTGAAAGAGGTCTTCTGGACGGCAGGGTACCCGATGTTGGCTCTGAAGAGTTAAACTCCCTGATCTACCGTGTTCGTAAAAAACTCACTCCTTACTTGCAGATTGAATCTGTTTTACGCAAAGGATTCGTAATGGCAGTGACTAAAGAAATATAGTAAAAACCCCTTCAAGCCAAAGCTGAAAGGGGTTTTTGTTTTATTAAAGCAACTCTGAAGTTGTTTTTGCTTGCATGTGAAGAAGAAGGTAGTCTGGGCCACCAGCTTTGGAGTCCGTACCAGACATGTTGAATCCGCCAAACGGCTGGTATCCAACGATCGCGCCTGTACATCCGCGGTTGAAGTAAAGGTTACCCACGTGGAATTCTTCTTTCGCGCGCTCGATGTGCTCACGGTTATTGGAAACTAGAGCTCCAGTCAAACCGTAATCTGTGTTGTTTGCAATTTCCATCATGTGATCGAAGTCGCGAGCTTTACAGAACGCCACAACCGGTCCGAAGATTTCTTCTTGCATAAGACGTGCTTTTTCTTCCACGTCTGCTACGATTGTCGGTTGGATGAAATAACCTTTAGAGTCGTCGCCTTCTCCTCCAGCTGCGATTTTCCCTTCCGTTCTTCCAATTTCGATGTAGCTCATGATCTTGTTGTAAGCCGCTTGGTCGATAACAGGACCCATGTAGTTTCCTAGATCTTCAGGATTTCCTACACGAAGAGATTTTGTTAACTCCACTGCTTTTTCAAGAACTTCATCATACACATCCTGGTGAATGACCGCACGGGATCCTGCAGAACATTTTTGTCCAGAGAAACCGAATGCAGAGTAAACAATCGCAGAAGCAGCCATATCTGTATCTACGTTGTTGTCGATAACCATTGTGTCTTTTCCGCCCATTTCAGCGATAACACGCTTAAGCCAGATTTGGCCAGGGTGCACTTTTGCTGCGCGTTCGTAGATACGGCAGCCGACTTCACGGGAACCAGTGAAGGATACGAAACGTGTTTTCGGGTGGTCTACCAGGTAGTCGCCCACTTCTGCTCCGCTTCCTGGGATGAAGTTCAATACGCCTGCTGGAAGACCAGCCTGTTCCATCACTTCAGCAAACTTAGCTGCAACAACCGGTGTGTTGTTTGCTGGTTTAAGAAGAACTGTGTTACCGGAAACGATCGCAGCTACAGTTGTTCCTGCCATGATCGCAAGCGGGAAGTTAAATGGAGAAATCACGATACCTACTCCCAAAGGGATGTAGTTGAATTGGTTGATTTCACCTTCACGGCTTTTTACCGGTACTCCGTTTTTCATAAGTTCCATTTGACGAGCATAGAACTCTAGGAAGTCGATTGCTTCAGCTGTATCAGCATCTGCTTCTTTCCATGGTTTACCGCCTTCTTTTACAAGGTAAGCAGAGAATTCATGCTTGCGGCGGCGTAGAATTGCAGAAGCTCTGTAAAGGATATTTGCACGAGCTTCAGGCGCCCATTTTTTCCAAGTTTCAAACGTAGAAACCGCAACTTGCATTGCTTTTTCTGCTAGATCTTTATTTGCTTTAGAAACCGTTCCAATGACTTCTTCTTTATTGGCCGGATTAATAGAAACGATTTTTTCATCAGTGGTGATGCGTTCTCCGCCAATGACCAGAGGATACTCTTTGCCTAGCTGTGAATTAACAAGGTCTAAAGCTTCCTCAAAAGCTTTCTTGTTTTCTTTAACTGAAAAATCCGTAAATGGTTCGTGTTTATATTCTCGAATCATTTTGTCCCCTCCTATGCCCTTAAGCGTTTTCATTTGTTCAACATGTCTATTCTACCCTAAACTCGTGCCACAGTTCAAACAATGAAAAATAGTCAGAATAATAAGAAATAAACAATAAACCCTTTTATTTCAAGGGATTTCATAACTATGCACATAAAACAAGACAGACCCTTGTATGTTCATGGGTCTGTCTTTGGCACTATCTATAAATATGCACGAACGGTTCGCTGCTTCCGTCATCCCGGACGATGAGCGCTTCCGGTTTATTGACGGCAGATTGGATGTTGATTGTAACCGGCACGCTTGGAAGCTCCTTCATCACCGACGAGGTAACATACTGTGTGAACGAGATGACTTCAGCTTTGCCTTGGAACTGCATCGGGATATCGATGTCCAGACGGTTCAGGTTGCCGTCCCGGTATTGAGCCTTTCCGATTACTCCTACATAGTTCGGGAAGTAGTCCTGAATTTTGGTCTTGAAGTTATTAAATTTCTCAGCATCATCCCTTTTTGCTGCGGTCGCATCTTTTGAAGGGAATAAATAGTAACGGTCGTCAATCTTATCCCAGCTTCCGAGTTGCGAACTACCCGCTCCGGCTGATGCCGATGCAAAAAAGTGCCCTGGTGTGACCGATTCTTTTTCCGCTTCCTGATAGAGAGCGATGGTGATCGGAACATTTTTCAGTGCATGGTTTTGGCGAATACGCTGGATGACCTGCTGCCCCATTTTTCTTGCTTCACGGGAAACATCACTTGAGTCCAGCTTCTTTGAGCCGTTATAAATCAAGCCAGCCTTGTCTGTCGCCTTGTAATAGTACGTAGAGTTAAACGATAAACCGACAACGACACCGCCGAGTTTAACTTTATCATTTCCGCTCTGTACAAGGTAATTCTGCTCCAGCACATAAGATAAGTATTTCGGATGTTTATCTTCTGCTGCCATTACTTGCTTGTAAGGAGCATCCTTCTTAACCCCCAAAGCAGGGTTAAGACCTTTTTGGGCCATGTCTGTTTTATTATCCTTCTCAGTCTTCTCGTCCGCACGCTTCAGCCAGTTATTGACGGTCGTGGAAGACAGATATTGACCCTCCTGGTAGTAATACTTGTCCGTGCTGAAATTATCCTGAGCAATCCGCATGAGGCCGAGTTCAAACTCGTTGATATCCAAGCGGTTATCTACACCGTACTTGATTAAGCCGCGGGCACCGCCTGGCTCAAACGGTACAATGCTTCGGTAATATTTTTCCCCGGTTTTGATCTCCCCGGTAATGATGGCTTTTTCTTCGGTTTTCCCTTGTTTCTTTACAACTTCCTCTTCCTTCTGCAGCTTGTCTCTGTTCATACAGCCGCTCAGGATCAAAAGGGAGCTTAACAGGATCAGGCTGATCCGCTTTATCATGGTAACACTCCTCCATAAAACTTGATGGAACAGAGCTATTCTTTATTTTTCAAGCTCCTCGATAAATCGCTGTTCAGACCATACTTCCACTCCGAGGGACTGTGCTTTGTCCAGTTTGGATCCCGCATCCTCCCCTGCGATCAGCAGGTCGGTATTCTTGCTCACGCTTCCGGTCACTTTACCGCCAAGCGTTTCCAGTTTTTCTTTCGCTTCGTTCCTGTTCAGCACCGAGAGTTTACCCGTCAGCACAATGGTTTTTCCTGCAAAATAGGAATCCACATCTTCTGCCCGGACGACACGCGGCCCTTTGTATTCCATGTTCACACCGGATTCTTTCAGGTCAGTGATGAGCTCTGCCACTTCCGGCTTATCGAAATACAGCTCAACCGAATCGGCCATTTTCTCACCGACTTCATCGATGGCGATCAGTTCTTCTTTCGCAGCAGAACTTAGCCGGTCCATTGTTTCAAATACCTGGGCGATCGTTTTTGCAGCCTTCGCACCGACATGCCTGATTCCGAGGCCGAACAATAGACGTTCCAGAGAATTCTCTTTCGATTTTTCTATAGCATCCAGCAGGTTGTCAACCGACTTTTCACCCATTCTCTCCAGTTTCAGCAGCTCTTCCTTCTTTAGTTTATAAAGGTCTGCCACATCCTGTATGAGGTTTTCCCGGAATAGCTGAGCGATGACTTTCTCTCCCAGGCCGTCAATGTTCATGGCATTTCTGGAAACAAAGTGGATGAGCCCTTCACGGATCTGGGCAGGGCATTGCGGATTCAGACAGCGCAAAGCTACTTCTCCATCCAGCCGGTCCAGTTCACTTTCGCATTCCGGGCAGTGTTTCGGCATATGGAAGTCCTCTTCCTCGCCAGTTCGCCGGTCAACGATCACGTTTACCACTTCGGGGATGATGTCTCCCGCTTTTTTCACGATCACATAATCGCCGATCTTAATGTCCTTTTCCCGGATCAAGTCTTCATTATGTAATGAAGCACGTTTAACCGTCGTTCCGGCAACCACTACCGGAGACAAAAGGGCAGTAGGCGTTACAACACCTGTTCTGCCCACATTGAGTTCAATTCCTTCAAGGCGTGTGACGACCTCTTCTGCCGGGAACTTATACGCGATGGCCCACCGCGGGCTCTTCGCTGTAAAACCAAGCTCTTCCTGCTGATAAAGGGAATCCACTTTTATGACGATGCCGTCAATCTCGTAGTCTAGATCCGGTCGGCGTTCCCCCCAGCCTCTGACAAAATCCACGACTTCATCGATATTTTTGCAATGCTTCCATTCCGGGTTCGTTTTAAAACCGAGGTCCTTCAGGAAGTTCAGGCTTTCGCTGTGCGAATCGACTGAATGCCCGGAAAGCTGTCCAATTCCATATACGAATATGGAAAGGTTTCGCTTGCCGGCGATGTTCGGATCGAGCTGGCGCAGGGAACCGGCCGCTGCATTCCGCGGATTCGCAAAAAGCTCCTGGCCTTCTTCCTGGCGAGCTTCATTCAGCTTTTGAAATGAACGCTTCGGCATGTATGCCTCACCGCGCACTTCAAGAGAAACGTCCTTATCCTTGATGCGAAGGGGAATCGCACGAATCGTCTTTAAATTGTTCGTGATGTCTTCACCGGTCGTTCCGTCACCGCGGGTAGCCCCAAGAACAAAGCGGCCTTCTTCATAAGTTAATGACACAGCAAGACCATCAATTTTTAATTCTGCCACGTACGAAACGTTGTCACCGACTCCGTTTCGTACCCGACGGTCAAAATCACGCAGATCTTCCTCGTTAAACGCATTGCCAAGGCTGAGCATTGGAACCTTGTGCTGCACTTTTCTGAAATAGTCGAGGACTTGTCCTCCCACCCTCACTGTCGGGGAATGCTCATCCCGCAGCTCCGGATGGTTGTTTTCAAGCTCGATCAGCTCCTGGAGCAGTTTGTCATACTCTGAATCGGGAACTGTAGGCTTATCGAGAACATAATATTCATAGCTGTATTTTTCAAGGAGTTCACGCAATTCATGTACCCTTTTACTCGCATGCTCTTCGTTCAAACTTTCCAACTCCTTTATCGATCTTAAATGTACAGCTTTTTAATGGAATAAGGGGCTGTCCTGAAAGTCGAAAATTGACCTTCAGCAGCTCCTTTTTGTCTTGAAAATCTTCAATGAAAAGTTGATTGAAGTGGAAGGTGCGAGACTCCTGCGGGACTAGCGTGACAGGTGAGACTCCCGTAGGCGCTAGCGCCAAGAGGCTCACCGCACGCCCCGCGGAAAGCGAGCACCCTGGAACGGAAATCAACAGCTTACAGACTTCTTGGACAGCCCCTTTAAACGCACGTTTAAAAACTACATTTTTTCAATCGGAGCAAACTTCGCAAGCAGCCGTTTCAGTCCTACTGGCTGCGGGAACGCAATGTCCAATTCCAGTGAGTCGCCTTCACCCTTCATGCTGACGACCACGCCTGTCTCCCATTTGCGGTGTTTTACTTTGTCCCCGACTTTCCAATCCGGCTTTTCGCCTCCATTAGTCGTATAAACAGGAGATGTTTTCTTAGCAGCAGCCGGCTGTTTCATGAAGGAAGGAGCAGCATTGGAACGTGACGATCTTCCCCAGCTCGGAGTTTCCTTTTCCTTTTGAACGGATTCAAGCAACTCCTCTGGGATCTCGCCGATAAACCGGGATACCGGGTTCATGTTCGTACGTCCGAACAATGTTCTCATCCGAGCGTTCGTTAAATAAAGTTCCTGTTCGGCACGGGTAATTCCAACGTAAGCCAGTCGTCGTTCTTCTTCCATTTCGCTTTCTTCAAAGAGAGCACGGCTGTGCGGGAATACACCCTCCTCCAAACCAATCAGGAAGACAACCGGGAACTCCAGGCCTTTAGCGGAGTGCAAGGTCATCAGAACAACCGATTCTTTCGGCTTATCGCCTTCATCATCATCCAGGCGGTCAATGTCTGCTACAAGGGCCAAGTCGGTCAAGAATGCCACAAGGCTCTTATCTTCCTGCTGTTTTTCAAAGTCTTGCGTTACAGAAAGGAACTCGTCAATGTTCTCCAGACGGCTTTCCGATTCAAGCGACTTATCTGCCTTCAGCATGTCGCGGTAACCCGTCTTATCAATCACTTCTTCCACAAGCTCGGTCACGGAAAGGAACTCCTGCATTCGGGTCCAGTTCGTGATCAGCTCGGAAAAATCGCGCAATACGCCTGTAATCCGGGATGTTAATCCGATCTGCTCTACTTCCTGAAGCGCTTGGTACATGGAAAGATCATTATCCGCTCCATATTGGAGAATCTTATCGACAGTCGAAGCACCGATTCCGCGCTTCGGTACATTAATGATCCGCATCATGCTGATGTCATCATCCGGGTTCGCAATGAGGCGAAGGTAGGCAAGAATGTCCTTGATCTCTTTGCGGTCGTAGAACTTGGTGCCGCCGACGATGTTATACGGGATGTTCGACTTCATCAAAACTTCCTCAATTACACGGGACTGGGCATTCGTACGATACAGGATGGCGATCTCTGAGCATTTGCGGCTTCCGCCGGTGGTCATCTCACGGATCTTTCCTGCTACATAATGGCCCTCATCGTGCTCACTGTCGCCTTGGTAATAAATAATATTCTGTCCTTCGTTTTTGTCTGTCCACAGGTTTTTCGCCTTGCGGTTGAAGTTGTTCTCGATCACCTTGTTGGCTGCGTCCAAAATGGTTTTCGTAGAACGGTAGTTTTGCTCAAGCAAAATCACCCTTGCGTCATTGTAATCTTTTTCAAAAGAAAGGATGTTTGCGATGTCCGCTCCGCGCCAGCCGTAGATCGACTGATCCGAATCACCGACAACACAAAGGTTGCGGAAACGGTCAGCAAGCATTTGTACGAGCATATACTGCGCACGGTTTGTATCCTGATACTCATCCACGTGAATGTATTGGAACTTGCGCTGATAGAATTCCAGCACTTCCGGCACACGCTTGAAGAGATGGATGGTTGTCATAATTAAATCATCAAAATCGAGCGCAGAGTTCTTTTTCAAACGTTTTTCATATTCTTGGTATACCTCATGGACGACACTGTCATACGGCCCGTTCATCGTTTTCGCAAAATCAGCACTCGTTTTCAGTTCATTTTTCAATGACGAAATAGAGCCCAAGATGCTCCGCGGCTCAAATTTTTTCGAATCCATGTTCTTGTCTTTTAAGATATTTTTGATTACCGAGAGCTGATCCGTAGAATCGAGGATCGAGAAGTTGCGGCTGATGCCGATCCGGTCGATATCACGCCGCAAAATTCTTACGCACATGGAGTGGAATGTGGAAATCCAGATGTCTTCCGCTACAGGTCCAGTAATGCTGGCTACCCTTTCCTTCATCTCGCGTGCTGCTTTGTTCGTAAACGTAATCGCGAGGATGTTCCATGGCGCGACTTCTTTCTCCATCAATAAATAAGCGATGCGGTGGGTCAGCACCCTCGTCTTACCGCTTCCCGCTCCCGCCATAATTAAAAGCGGTCCCTGTGTATGTTTAACGGCTGCTCTCTGTTCAGGATTGAGTCCTGTCAGCAGCTTTTCAATCAATTGGTGCATACTCATTTATCCGTCACCTGCCCAAACGTTTGTTCTTATTTCTATTGTAAATGATTTGCTGTCTTACTTCAATTATCCTTTTACAGCTTTTACTGTCTCAAGTGCACTCTTCAAATCGTCGTAAATAATGTTGCCGATGATGACCGTGTCAGCGAAGACTGCCATCTCTCTCGCCTGTTCTGCATTTGAAATACCGCCGCCATAATAAAACTTCGTACGGTCCATCACTTTCCTAACTTCCTTCACGACCTCAATGTCGCCATACATTCCGCTGTATTCAAGATAAAACACGGGAAGCCTGAACATTTTTTCCGCCATGCGCGCATATGCTACAACATCTTCTAATGAAAGACTGGCATTCGCGCTGGAGTATTCTGCGGCTTTGCAATCCGGATTCACGATGCAATAGCCTTCCGTCACAATCTCCTCCCAGTTCATGAGATCGCCGTATTCCTTCACCGCCTCATGCTGCAAGCCGACAATAAAGCTGGCATCCCTGCTGTTAAGAACGATCGGAATATAGTAAAAATCAAAGCCGGGAGTCAATGATTCAATGTTGGAAACCTCCAGGACACAGGGAACCGCAAACTTGCGGATCCGCGACATCAAATCAAGAGTATTATCAAGTGTTACTCCGTCACTCCCGCCAACGATGACCGCATCCGTGCCTGACTCGCAGACAGCCTCCAAATCGGCATCCGATATTTCCTTATTGGGATCCAGCTTAAAAATATGCTTCCAAACCCGATAATCAAAATTCATAAGATCCTCCCAGTAAATGCTGAAACGCCTGTTTAAAAACGGCCGAGCTGGGATGAAAATTGTAACTTTTTTCATCCTCTTTGGGCGTTGAAGCTGGATAATTCAATCTATACTTTCTAAACCGGGATCATCCCGGCCGGTTATTCTCTTTATACCTTTTGCCATTATATCAAAAATTATAGGGCTACTCATCTTTGACACTGTGAAACAACGCTTACATTACGATTAATTTTTGGTAACCTTACAAAAAGCGATGAACAGGAGAATGTGTATGTTTTTTTTACAAGTTGATGAGGAAATTTCCTTGAAGATGCTCGAAAAAAGAGATGCCCAGCTCCTCTTCCAGCTGACCGATTATTCAAGAGACCACCTGAGGAATTGGCTTGGCTGGGTCGATTATTCTCGTACCTTAAAAGATACAAAAACATTCATTAAACTGGCGCAGCAGAAGTATGCCGACTATACGGACCTCGTCACCCTCATCTGGTACCGGGGCATTCCGGCCGGCTCTCTGGCACTGTATGACATCAAGTGGAATAACTTTTCGGCGAACATTGGATATTGGCTGGGCAAGGACTTTGAAGGCCAGGGCATCATGACCCGGTCGTGCGAAGCGATGGTGGACTATGCGTTTGGAACGCTCGGCCTGAACCGGCTGGAACTGAAGGCCGCACTGGACAATAAAAGAAGCCGCTCTGTTGCAGAACGGCTTGGATTTCATCAAGAAGGAGAACTCCGCCAGGCGGAATGGCTGTACGACCACTTTGTAGATGTTGCGGTCTATGGCATGCTGGCGAGGGATCGGTCTCAAAAATAACTCAGATTTTTGGTTCCGTTTGAATCGGGCTGTCCGAACCCTCAGGCCCTTTGTTCTTCTCATGATAGTTATAGATTTTTAAAGATATAAATACAAAGCCTGCTGTGATCAGGCCTCCAAAAATCCAGCCTGAAATCTTCATTGAGAATAAAATAAAATCATACTTCTTCGCGCCGTATTCCATCAGGAGATACGATTTCAATCCGGCCTGGAACAAACTGCGGAATGCAAACAGTCCGGTAAGCCAAACAAAATACTTATAAAATTCAGGCTGACGGTACAGAGACTGCGTCTTGTCCCTCGGTTCACCCTGGAGATAAGCAATATCCACCGCAAAGTGCATGCCAAGCGGCTGTTTGATCAGAATGGTCGTGAATATCAGCAGCGCCATAAAAATACCGAAGAACACCTGGTTCCAAAGCATTCGGCCGGCCCCCCCTGACAGGAGGTCGATCGTTGTTCCGGCAAACAGGGAGAACAGAATAAACATCCCTGTAACATTGAATTGCTTTTCTTTCACAAACCGGTATATGGTATAGATGAAACCTGGAGCGGAAGACAGCAGGATGGCGTAATAATCGCCCAAAATGTCTCTTCCCTGGTTCCAGATCAGATATGGCAGTATTAAATAAAACAGCAAATCAAAAACTACGATGCTTTTCTTCAAGTTCTTCACTTCCCGTTTTGGAATGTTTCGTTACTCTTGCTGGATTGTGCAAAATGCTCGAGACTCTTGTCCATAGTGTTCGGCCGACTCTGATTCTTTTGACCTTACTCCTTATGGAAGAGGTGATTTTATGATTAGACAAGCCACCTTAGAGGACATATCCGCCTTGGCTTCCCTGTCGTTACAGCTCGGCTGCACAGGTGATACTACTGAAATCATAACACGGTTGGAAAAAATTATCATCCAGAAAAATGCTGCTCTTTTTGTACAAGAAGTGAACGGTACGATCGCCGGCTGGGTTCATGTCTATGGAAAAACATTGCTGCAAATGGAATATTGCGAGATTGGCGGTTTGGTAGTCGATGAGTCACAACGCCGGTTAGGTATGGGAAAAGAATTAATGAAAAGATGTGAAACGTGGGCGCTGGAAAACGGCTATGATCAAATCCGGCTCCGTTCGGGCGCTGAACGAAAAGAAGCGCACCGATTTTACGAAAACATCGGCTACGATCGTGTGAAAAAGCAAGAAGTGTTTACTCGTAAGCTTTAAATGTGGAGGCCGCCAAGTGATCTGATTCCAGGTGGCCTTTTTGTCGGCCTCAAATGGATTGTCTGGGGTCTTTACTTGCGGTTCGACATGTTTTACTTGCGGAAATAGTGAGTTTACTTGCGGTTCAACACCATTTACTTGTGAAAATGCGGACTTTACTTGCGATAATGGACCACTTACTTGCAAAACACATCATTTTCATAAAATCGTCACGCCGTATAACTCCACAAAACAAAAAACCTGCACCGCCCAAAGGCGTTACAGGTTTTACTTCGTTTCTTCTTTATTTCCGTGTACTCGATCGAGTGCCATTTGATAGGCATCGTTTCCGAAGTTCAGGCATCGCTTCACACGGGAGATCGTTGCTGTGCTGGCACCGGTTTCTGATTCAATTTTATGATAGGTCTTTCCTTCACGAAGCATGCGGGCTACTTCAAGGCGCTGTGCCAGTGACTGGATCTCGTTCATCGTGCACAGATCATCGAAGAACATATAGCATTCTTCCAGATCTTTTAGTGAAAGGACGGCTTCAAACAGCTGATCAAGCGCCTTCCCTCTTAATTTATCAATTTGCATGTACTTTGCACTCCTTCTGCTCTATTCAATAGAAACGCTCTTACTGATTCCTGGCTGCGCCGGGATGATGTTGATCCAGGTTTTTCCCGGAACGAAACCTGTGCCAGACGGGATGATTCTGCCGTCTTTGTTTTCCCAGCTAACTTCCCTGGCTTTTCCGCGCTGAAGCAAAATGGCTTTGCCTCCGGATGTAAGGTCAATTTCTCTTCGTCCGTAACTATCAATGATTTTATGGCTTGCTTCCACAATCAGCACGTTATCGAGTTCGATCGGTGTTTTGGTTTCGCGGTCAGTGGTCGGCTTCTCGTTGCTGAAGCGGGCATACCGTTTCGTTGACGAGACGTACGTATAGCCGACAGTCTCACCGTGATTGTATGTTATCAGAACTTTATCGGCTTTGTCACCAGTAAGCGCTTTGACCTCCGATTGTTTTAAGAAAGGAAGAGGCTTTATTTTATCTTTATTGTCATAGCCTTTCTTCTTTAAACCTTTCATGATGTCTTTGTACTTAATATACGAGTTATGAGGCGCCTGCCGGAACGATGCCCGGTGAAAAAGCGTTCCGTCATAATACAGGCCGTTCAGCGAATCCACCTTGCTGTTGCTGCCGGAAAGGATTTTCTTCGCTTCCGGACTCCAGCCATGATGAACGTAAAAAGCATGAAAACCCTGGCTCAGCTCGATAAAGTAATCGCGTGCGCTGCGGACAGGCCCGACCACCTCTGGCTTCTCGCTCTGAAATACGGCAAGAAAGCGTGTAATATCCCCTTCCGCCAAAACTTCGTAAACGAGATCCGCCTTATGAAGCCCGGACTGCGGACGAGCCTTCCAGTGATTGTTGATCATTACGGCAAACACCCTTGCATCGGTGTCCTTGTTCGTTTTGATTCCTGTCAGCGGATACGTGTTTTTCAGCTCTGTCTTCTTTTCTTTCTTTTCAGGAGCTTTCGTATGTTCCGCAGGCTTTTTGTTACTTGCCGTTTCTTCCTTCTGGCAGCCTGCACCGACTAGGATCAATAGAGCCGCACAAAAGCTAAGCAGCCATTTTTTCATCAGGCACCCCTGCCCCCCTGGCCCCCGGCCGAATTCTTTCCAGACGCTTTACTTCTTTAGTTTAACGCATAATCGAAGGAAAGAGTATGACTTTCTTCTTCACATCGTAGATTCCTAGCTGTGTAATGCGGATATATGGCAAATGAGTTGAAGAAAAGAAAAGCAGACTGTAGATCGGATCTTCGAAGTGATATCCTCTTTTTCGCAGTTCTGACGTTAATGCCTTTTCTTCCTGTATGAGTTCTTCGACTGATGAAGAAGACATTCCTCCTCCAAGCGGCAGCTTGACCTCGCTGATGATTTCTCCGTCCTCTACCAGCACGATGCCGCCTTTCATCTCTTTTACACGGTTAAACGCCGCGAGCATATCCCGCTTGCTTTTTCCGATTAAAAGCAGATCGCCCGTGCTCGAATAGGAGCTCGCAAACCCGGAAACTCCTTTGGCAAAGCCTTTGACCAGGGTGTTTACCCGCCACTTGCCTTTTTTGTCGACGAGCATGAAGAAGCATTCATCGTGTTCCATATTCAATTTTTCCTCAGTAGGATTGAGCTGAATCTGATACGGCTTCGTAATGACGGAGTTCACCATCTCAATGCCTGCCAGTGAACTAAACTGAAAGTCTTTCCGCGACAGATCCCAGTTCAATTCGAGCGGCCCCATTCCATAATCGCTCCAAGGAAACGGTGCACCAGCTTCCATAACCTCACCGTCACGCTTGATCCATTGCCCTTTGGCGAGCACAGACTCCGGATTCGGGTGCTGCACACTATCCAGGATATTGAGATGTGCTACTCTTCCCGGTGCGACCATTCCGAGTATATGCTCTTTGCCGTAATATCTTGCTATGTTATAAGAAGCCATTTTATAAGCATCGATCGGATCAATTCCTTCTTCAAGCGCGATAGAAATCATTTTATCAGTGACACCTTCTTCATAAAATGCCGGTGTTGATCCGTCCGTTGTAAAGATGACACGGTCAAAATGAGCCGCTCCAATCTCTTTCATCTCTTTTAAAATCTGTGAAAGATCGGGACGAATGGATGAATAGCGGAGAGAGGTGGTAAGTCCGAGGTTCAGCCTCATCATCGCTTCCTCTCCGGTCATCGCCTCATGATCGCAATCCACACCGAGCAGCGCCATCTGCGTCAAGGTTTTTTCAGAGGCACCAGGCAGATGCCCTTCGATCCGCTTTCCGGCCTTGCGTGTTTCCCGCATGAGATGAAGAATATGATCATCTCCCTGAAGGACTTTCGGCCAGCTTGTCAGCTCTCCGCCCTGTATGACATAAGGAGATGCTAGCATTTTTTTAATGTTGCTCAATGAGAACAAAGAGTCTTCATTCAAGAGCTCTGACTGGGAATCATAACGGCACCACCAATAGTACGTAAAAGGCAGCCGGTTCAGGTCTTCCATAATAGTAAGCGCTTTCGTAACTGGCAATGATAAAAAAAGCATAAGATTATCGCACATAAATGTCGTTGTGCCCCTTGCCGATGCATAATGGCCCAGAGTCTGGGGATTATATAGTTGAAATGGATGGGCATGCGGCTCAATGTAACCAGGGACGACATATTTACCGTCAATATCCAAAATCTCTGTCCCGTTCGTATGGCTGGGCATTTTATCCCCAACATAAACGATGCGGTTATCGTAAATCCATATGTTAGCTTTTGTCCAGCAGTGCCGGGCAGCATTTAAGTAGGTTGCATTCTGCAGTACGATCGACGGCGCTAATTCGCCCAGGATCACTGCTTGATGGCGGCGAAGGTCCGCCTTCGACCAAAACAAGAACTGGTTAGACATAGGTTTCACCTTTTTCTCTGTAAATTACATTTTCTCAAGGATACCATACAATTTTGGTTCGTGGGTGTCTTTACGCAAAACACAAAAAATCATCACAAAAAGGAGCATTCCCGTTATGAAACAGAACATTGGCATCTTAAACTCCATGATTCGGATCGTGTGCGGATTGACCATGCTGGCGATGCTGACCGCCAAGTACACACGCAGGCCGTACCGCGGATCTTACGTCTTCATGATGATACTCGCCTCCATGAAAGTGGCAGAAGGCATCCTGCGATACTGCCCTGTTACGGATATGATAAAACAAGGATCTGAGCTCAAAGACATGGATTTAGACGATATCTCCAAAGAAGGCTCAGCGATTAATCCGAGCTGATTAAGAAGAAGGCTCTTTTCTAAAAAATTGTTGCTTTGGGAACATTTTTGTAAAGAACCTTCATTGCTAAGTTGATTGCGAGACTGAGGCTAGGATTAACGGGACGGGTGAGACACGCGGAAAGCGAGCATCCTGGAACGGAAATCAGCCACTCCCAAGGAGCAACAAAGGTTACGAAATCAGCCACTCTCAAGAGCAACAAAGGTTACGAAAACAGCCAAGAAGAAAAAAACTCCCCTGCAACGGGGAGTTTTCTATAAGGAGGCTTATAGCAATGAAAGAATATTTAATGGATACCATTTTTATCTATGCGACGCTCATCGGCGGCATTATTGCGATTTTGTTCGCTTTCGTTAAAAAGCGGCGCGTGAAATAGCCTTTGAACCAATGTCCGTACGGTAAAATGACGCGTCACACTGTATCTTCGCCATCTCCTCATACACCGCTTCCTGCGCTTTGGAGAGGTCTGCCCCTTTAACCGCAGCCAGAAGAATTCGCCCGCCGTCCGTAACAAGCCCCTCTTCTGCTTGCTTTGTTCCAGCGTGGAAAAGCAGTGTATCTTCATTCAGCTTGTTCAGTCCTGTGATCTTGATTCCCTTTTTATATGCTTCTGGATAACCGCCGGAAGCAAGAACCACACCAAGTACAGCCTCGTTTGACCAAGACAGTTCAATCTCTTTCTTATCTAAAATAGCCAGCAGGATTTCCGCAAAATCACCTTGAAGCCTTGGCAGGACAACCTGTGTTTCCGGGTCACCGAAACGTGCATTGAACTCGATAACCTTTGGGCCTTGAGCGGTCAGCATGAGACCGGCATACAGAATTCCCGTAAACGGTCTGCCTTCCTTCATCATCGACTGTGCAGCTGGTTTCAGGACTGTTTCCAGTGCCTCATCCACGACAGGCTGCGGAATCTGCGGAACCGGTGAGTATGCACCCATTCCTCCTGTATTCGGCCCTTTATCCCCGGTGTAGGCACGTTTATGATCCTGTGCGATGACCATCGGGTAGACCTTTTCTTCATTAACAAAAGCCATGAATGAAAACTCTTCGCCTTCCAGGTACTCTTCCATCACAACCGAAGCACTTGCTTCTCCAAACCGCGCGTTGTTCAGCATGTCATCAAGGCCCTGTTCCGCTTCTTCAAGCGTCATGGCGACGATGACACCTTTTCCTGCAGCCAGTCCATCTGCCTTCAAAACGATCGGAGCTCCCTGCTCATAAAGATAGTCCTTTGCTTCACGGAAAGAAGTAAAGGTTTTAGACGCTGCTGTAGGTATGCCATGCTTGTCCATCAGGTCTTTCGCAAACGATTTGCTGCCCTCAATCAATGCTGCTTCCTTAGACGGCCCGAATATGGTGAGGCCTTCATTTTTAAAATCATTCACAATCCCGTTTAACAAGGGGACTTCAGCTCCGACAAAGGTAAGAGCGATTTGATTTTCTTTTGCGAACGCGATTAGCCCCTCGTGGTCGGTTTCCTCGATGTTGACACACTCTGCCATTTCAGCCATGCCAGGATTACCAGGCGCGGCAAACACTTTCGTTACACTCGGACTGTTCGCAAACCGCCACACGATGGCATGCTCGCGGCCGCCTTTTCCTATCACCAGAACATTCATGCTGAATCCTCCTTATTCACAGGTTTAATGTTTAAAATGGCGCACGCCGGTAAAGACCATCGCGATGCCGTATTCGTCCGCTTTCTTGATGGAATCTTCGTCTTTTACAGATCCGCCTGGCTGGATAATCGCCGTAACACCGGCTTTCGCTGCCGCTTCTACGGTATCGTCCATCGGGAAAAACGCATCAGAACCAAGGGCGCTTCCTTCCGCTTTTTCTCCTGCTTGCTCGATCGCAATTTTAGCAGCACCAACACGGTTCATCTGCCCTGCTCCTACCCCGATCGTCATCTGATCTTTCGCTAAAACGATCGCATTGGATTTCACATGCTTGACGACTTTCCACGCGAGCTTCAAATCCTCCCACTCTTTTTCGTTGGGTTCACGTTTTGTCGGGATCGAGATATTGGCTTGCTCCAAACCGTACGCATCTTCGTCTTGAATAAGAAGTCCGCCGCGAACGGTTGTTGATCTTTTCTCTTGCTTTTTATCTTCACCGAGCTCAAGTGTAAGCAATCGGATATTTTTCTTTTTCGTTAAAATCTCTTTCGCTTCCGGACTAAATGATGGTGCAATAATGATCTCCAGGAAGATCTCGCTCATCTTTTGTGCAGCCGCTTCGCTAATCTCCACATTAGATGCGATAATGCCTCCGAAAATGGAGATCGGATCTGCTGCGAATGCTTTCGCGAAAGCATCTTCCACACTATTTCCCGTTCCAACACCGCATGGATTCATGTGCTTGACCGCAACAACAGCCGGATCTTGAAACTCGCGGACGATCTGAAGAGCCGCATCCGCATCGTTAATGTTATTGTAAGAAAGCTCTTTGCCGTGAAGCTGTTCAGCTTGAGCGATGGATGTTTTTGTTCCTAGCGTTGCTTTATAGAAAGCCGCTTTTTGGTGGGGATTTTCCCCATAGCGAAGATCCTGTTTCTTTTCATACGTAACTGTATAAAATTCAGGGTTTTCTTCTTCTACCATGTTTGTTAAGTATTCAGCGATCAGCGCATCATATGCCGCTGTATGGCGAAATGTTTTCGCCGCCAGCTTACGGCGGGTTTCTACAGAGACTTCATTGTTTTTCTCTACTTCTTCAAGCACCTTGCTGTAATCGGATGGGTCGACGACAACCGTGACATACGCATGGTTTTTCGCTGCGGAACGTAGCATGCTCGGCCCGCCGATATCGATGTTTTCGATTGCATCTGCAAAAGCCACATCCTCTTTTGAGATGGTTTCTTTGAACGGATAAAGGTTAACGACTACAAGATCAATAGGAGAAATGCCGTTTTCCTCCATCTGGCGAACATGGCTTTCGTTCTCCCTTACTGCCAGAAGGCCTCCGTGAATCATCGGATGCAAGGTTTTAACGCGTCCGTCCATGATTTCAGGAAAACCGGTCACTTCTGAAATGCCGGTCACGTTCACTCCGGCTTCCTGCAATGCTTTGCTCGTTCCGCCGGTTGAGATGATTTCCACGCCTTTATCGGCCAGCGCTTTTACAAAAGGAACAAGTCCTGCTTTATTCGATACTGATACTAATGCTCGTTTAATGGTCAAGATTGAACTCCTCCCACTTTTTCTTGATTGAATAGATCCTGTAAAACACGAGGAAACAACTCATGCTCAACCTTCTGAATCCGCTGCTGCAAGGTCTCTCTCGTATCTTCTTTTTTGATCATTACTGCTTTTTGGGCGATAATCGGCCCTGTATCCATCCCGCTGTCCACGTAATGTACAGTAACTCCTGATACTCCCGCTTGTGCTTCTAACGCTTGGCCGATCGCATCCTTGCCGGGAAAAGCCGGAAGCAGGGACGGGTGGATATTAACGATCCGGCCTTCATACTCCGCCAGCAGCGTGCAGCCGATCAGCCGCATGTATCCAGCCAGGACGATGAACTCAATGTCTCTCGCCTTCAGCTGCTTTAAAATCTCCGTTTCAAATTCCACTTTTGTTTCGTACTGCTTCGGAAAAAACGTAAAGTACTCCACTCCCGCTTCTTCTGCCCGCTCGATGACATAAGCCCCTGGCTTGTCACAGACAAGCAGTGAAATTTCGGCGTCGAGGCTCTTTTCGTTTATTGCATCGTTAATCGCTTGAAAGTTTGAGCCGCTCCCTGATGCAAATACTGCGATCTTTTTCATTTCAGTTCACCGCCGCCGAACACAACGCCCTCGCCTTTTTTCACACGGCCGATCACAAATGCTTTCTCTCCATCCTGTTCAAGGGATTGGATAATATCGAACGCTTCGTCATAATCCACAGCAAGAACCATTCCGATTCCCATGTTGAACGTCGTGAACATCTCTTTTCTGCCGATGTTTCCGGTCTCTTCTATGACATCAAAAATCTCTGGAATCGGCCATGAACCATAATCAACTTCTGCCGCAAGTCCTTCAGGCAGCATACGGGGAATGTTTTCATTGAAACCTCCGCCGGTAATATGCGCCGCTCCATGAACATGATAGTTTTTATAAACGTTAAGCAGTGGTTTCACATAGATTCGGGTCGGCACGAGCAGCTCTTCGCCAAGAGTCCGGCCTTCACTTCCAAACTCTCCATTCAGATCAAGCTGGCCTGTTTCAAGCAGCACTTTGCGGACCAAAGAATAGCCATTGCTGTGAATGCCGTTGGAAGAAAGTCCAATTAGTACATCGCCTTCTTTTACAAGATCGGGATGGATCAGCTTGGACTTTTCAGCACCGCCGACTGAAAAACCGGCGAGGTCATAGTCTCCGTTGCTGTACATGCCTGGCATTTCTGCTGTTTCTCCCCCGATAAGGGCACAGCCAGCTTGTTCGCAGCCGTCAGCGATCCCTTTTACGATGTCTTCGACTTTAGCAGGCTCCAGCCTGCCGCATGCAATGTAATCCAGGAAGTACAGCGGCTCGGCTCCTTGAGCCACGATATCGTTCACACACATCGCGACAGCGTCAACTCCAATGGTATCATGTTTGTCCATCATGATCGCCACCATAAGCTTCGTTCCCACTCCGTCTGTTCCTGAAATAAGAACAGGCTCTTTATAAGACAGATTCGACAGATCGAACATTGCCCCGAATCCGCCAAGGCCTGCCATGACTTCCGGACGGCGTGTACGCAATGCGTGTTTCTTAATTCTGTCTACCGCTTCATAGCCCGCTTCAATATCTACTCCGGCCTGTCTGTATGCCTCTGCCATTGTATTTCCTCCCTTTTTTAAACCATTACACCATTTCTTTTTCGTAAGGCAGCACCGTATCCGGGTAGATTTCCGTCGGATACTTTCCAGTAAAGCAAGCGAGGCACTGTCCGTTGTTCGGATCGCTGTCCGGGCGTCCGATACCTCTTAACAATCCTTGCGGAGATAGGAACGCCAGTGAATCCGCACCGATAATTTCCCTGATTTCTTCTACAGAATGATTCGATGCAATCAGTTCTGCACGCTCAGAGGTATCAATTCCGTAATAACACGGGTGGGCGATCGGCGGTGCGGTAATCCGCACATGCACTTCAGTCGCTCCTGCCGCGCGCAGCATTTTAACGATACGCCGGCTTGTTGTTCCGCGAACGATCGAGTCATCCACCATGACAACACGTTTGCCTTCTACAATCCCTCGAACCGGAGAAAGCTTCATTTTCACCCCTAGTTCACGCAATTCCTGAGAAGGCTGGATGAATGTACGGCCGACATAACGATTTTTGATCAAACCGATCTCATACGGTATGCCAGACTCTTCCGCATATCCGATCGCTGCTGAAATACTGGAATCAGGAACCCCTGTTACGACATCAGCCTCTACCGGAAACTCCTTATAAAGCTCTTTACCAAGGTTTTTTCGTGCGCTGTGGATGTTAATCTGATCGATGTTGCTGTCCGGTCTTGAAAAATAAATATATTCCATAGAACAGATGGAGCGGTTCATCGGTGAAGAGAACGTGTCCGCTGTCATGCCGTCATTATCAATAATTAATAGTTCACCAGGTTTCACATCGCGTAAATACTCGGCTCCAACCACGTCAAATGCACATGTTTCGGACGCGACAACATACGCATCCCCAAGAATTCCGATAGATAGTGGACGAAGGCCGTGCGGGTCAAGCGCCACCATTAGTTTGTCCTCGGTCATGATGACAAAAGCGTACGCTCCCTTAAGCATGGTCAGCGCATTTTTCACTTGATCTTTTAATCCGATATAGCCGCTTCGTTTAATTAAATGAGCGAGTACTTCCGTGTCAGAAGTCGTTTGAAAAATACTTCCCTGCGCTTCAAGCTGATGCTTAAGCGCGTTGGCATTTACGAGATTTCCGTTATGCGCAAGGGCAAGACTTGACGTCTGTGAACGGAAAAGCAGGGGCTGAACATTTGCATATTCGTTCCCGCCTGCTGTGGAGTAACGGACATGGCCGATGGCCGCATGTCCTGTTAATCCTTCCAATTCTCCGCGGCTGAATACCTCGTTCACAAGACCGTGTCCTTTGTGCATTTTCAGCTTGGCACCGTCTGTAACCACAATGCCTGCACCTTCCTGTCCTCTATGCTGAAGACTGTGAAGGCCATAATATGTTAACTGGGCCGCATCCTGGTGGCCCCAGATCCCAAATACCCCGCATTCTTCGTTTAAGCCTTTGATGTCAGCAAGCATGGTATTGCTCCTTTCCAGGCAGAATGAAGTTCTTCATGAGTCGCTGCAAGTACTTCTCCTGCTGTTTCATGGTCGATGCGAAGAACAGGTGTGTCGGTCACAAAACCGATTTGTTTCGCGTCTTGTACCATGGCTTCAAACGCCTTTGCGTTTTCCGGTTTGACTGAAACGAGGAAACGTGACTGTGTTTCACTGTATAGCGCAGAAACGATATCGCCATTTACTTCAACAGAAGCACCGATGCCGCCGTTCATCATGCTCTCGGCAAGTGCTACCGACAAACCGCCCTCTGCCACATCATGTGCGGATTCAACCAACCCGTTCTGAATCGCTTCGAGCAATTGTTTTTGGCGTTTAGCTTCTATTTCAAGATGAAGCTCAGGTGCTTTTCCGGAAATCTTGCCAAGCTGCATTTTTTGCAGCTCACTTCCGCCAAATTCCTGCTGTGTCTCACCGATCACATAGACTAGATCTCCAGGTGTTTTAAAATATTGCGTCGTAATATGGTCAAGGTGAGAAATTAGTCCGACCATACCGATGACCGGCGTCGGATATACGGCCACACCCTTTGTTTCGTTGTATAAAGAAACGTTGCCGCCGATGACTGGTGTGCTCAGCGTTCGGCACGCCTCGCTCATTCCGTCAACGGACTTTTCAAGCTGCCAGAAGATCTCAGGCTTTTCAGGATTTCCGTAGTTCAGGCAGTCTGTGATGGCAAGCGGCTCTGCTCCTGAACATACAAGGTTTCTTGCTGCTTCTGCTACTGCGATCTTTCCGCCTGTTTCCGGATCAAGATAGATGTAGCGCGAGTTGCAGTCTGTTGTCATCGCGAGTGCTTTATCCGTTTCACGGATACGGATGACCGCTGCATCTGATCCCGGAGGCACGACCGTGTTCGTGCGAACCATGTAATCATACTGGTCAAATACCCATGACTTGCTCGCGATCGTTGGCTGGGATAAAAGCTGCAGCAACGTGTCTTTCTTGTTTTCTACGTTTGGAACGAAAACCTCTTCATTCTGGAACTGTGAAAAATACGCAGGTTCTTTGGATGGCTTATTATAGACCGGCGCTTCTTCTGCAAGCGCATCAACCGGAACATCTGCAACCACTTCTCCGTGATGAACAAGGCGAAGCTGCTTTTCTTCAATTACTTTTCCTACAACAACTGCCTCTAGGCCCCATTTTTCAAAAATCTCAACGGCCTCTTGCTCTCTGCCTTTTTCCATAACGATCAGCATGCGTTCCTGAGATTCAGAAAGCATCATTTCGTATGCACTCATGTGGAGCTCGCGCTGCGGTACAAGATCCAGGTTCATCTCTATACCCATACCCGCTTTGCTCGCCATTTCAGCAGATGAGCTCGTTAGCCCTGCTGCTCCCATATCCTGGATGCCGACTAATGCATCACAGTTCTGGATGAGCTCCAAACACGCTTCAAGCAAAAGTTTTTCCATAAACGGATCACCGACCTGGACCGCCGGGCGCTTCTCTTCAGATGCTTCGGTCAGTTCTTCTGATGCAAAGGTTGCACCGTGAATGCCGTCGCGTCCGGTTCTTGCTCCAACATACATCACAGAGTTGCCGGCGCCTTTTGCCAGTCCCTTTTGGATGTCTTTGTGGTCGATCAAGCCGACACACATCGCATTCACGAGCGGATTGCCGTCATAAGAAGCGTCGAACTGTACTTCTCCCCCAACTGTTGGGATACCAATACAGTTTCCATAGCCTGCGATACCCGCTACAACTTCTTCAAATAAATATTTTACACGGGAAGAGGTTAACTCCCCGAAACGAAGTGAGTTTAATAGTGCGACAGGACGCGCACCCATGGAAAAGATGTCGCGAATGATGCCGCCAACCCCGGTTGCAGCGCCTTGGTACGGTTCAATGGCAGAAGGATGGTTGTGGCTTTCGATTTTAAAAACAACCGCCTGGCCGTCACCAATGTCTACAACCCCGGCTCCTTCTCCTGGTCCTTGAAGAACGCGTTCTCCTTCTACCGGGAACTTGCGGAGTACAGGCTTGGAATTTTTATACGAACAATGCTCACTCCACATGACCGAGAACAATCCGGTTTCCGTCCAGTTCGGAAGACGGCCGATGATGGATTGTACGAGTGAAAACTCATCATCGTTCAAGCCCATATCACGGTATAATTTTTGCTCCTGAATTTGTTCTGCAGTAGGTTCATGAAGATAAGACATGGTTTTCCCTCCAGCTTTTTACGATTGATTGAAACAATTTCAGACCGTCGGCACTGCCCAATAGACTGCTGACCGCACGCTCCGGATGAGGCATCATTCCCAATACATTTCCTCTTTCATTCATGATCCCTGCAATATCAGAAATCGATCCGTTCGGGTTATTTTTATAGCGGAAGACGATTCGGTTCTCTTCTTCCAGCTGCTTTAGCGTCTCTTCGTCACAATAGTAGTTTCCTTCGCCATGTGCGATCGGAATCGTAATTTCTTCCCCTTGCTCATAGGATGAGCTGAACATCGTTTCCGCGTTCACAACTTGAAGCGTTTCCGGCTTGCAGATGAATTTCAATGATTCGTTGCGTCGCATTGCTCCAGGCAGAAGGCCTGTTTCAAGGAGAATCTGAAACCCGTTGCATACGCCAAGAACGGGCTTGCCGGCTTGAGCGGCTTTCTTCACTTCATCCATCACGTTTGAAAACTGGGCGATGGCACCTGTGCGCAAGTAGTCTCCGTATGAGAATCCGCCTGGAAGCAGGATTCCGTCAAAGCGATCGAGATTGCTTTCATCGTGCCAGACATACTCTGCTTCAGCACCAAGCTCGTCTTTTACTGCGTGAAACATGTCAATGTCACAGTTGGATCCTGGAAAAACGATAACCGCAAATCTCACTGTGCGACGACCTCCTCCACCTCATAGCGATAATCTTCAATGACCGGGTTGGAGAGCAATTTTTCACACATTTCCGCAACGCGCTTGTCCAGGTTTTCAACGTTTTCATCAATCGTAAGCTCCAGGTACTTGCCGATGCGCACATCTTGAACTTCGTTGTACTCCATGCGGTGAAGCGAGCCTTTTACAGCTGTTCCTTGAGGATCCAATACGCTTTCCTTCAACGTGACGAATACTTTTACTTTATACATGCAAATTTCCCCCTAAGCGCTCTAAAATTTTTTCATAGGCTTCTGTTAAACTGCCAAGATCACGGCGAAAGACATCTTTATCAAGCTTTTCGTCCGTTTCGCTGTCCCACAAACGGCAAGTGTCCGGTGAGATCTCATCCGCCACAAGCAATTCTCCCTTGGCGTTGTTCCCGAATTCCAGCTTAAAGTCGATTAATCTAACCTTTTTCTCTGTAAAAAATGCAGTGAGTATCGTATTGACCTGAAGCGCAAGCTCTCTCATGTCTTCCAACTGCTTAGGAGCTGCCAGTTCAAGAGCCTCGATATGATCATGATTAAAAAGAGGATCGCCAAGGTCGTCATTTTTGAAATAGAATTCGACGATCGGCTTATGAAGAACATGTCCCTCCGGCAGCCCTGTGCGTTTAGCCAGTGTACCAGCCACCACGTTGCGGACCACCACTTCCAAAGGAATGATCGTTACGTGCTGGACAATCTGTTCTGTTGGAGATTGCTTGGAGATAAAGTGGGTTGGAATATTGTTTTGCTGTAGCATTGAAAACATCAAACTCGTAATTTCGTTATTCAAACGGCCTTTTCCATCGATGTTCGCTTTCTTCTCACCATTAAATGCCGTAGCTGAATCCTTGTACTCCACCCAAACGGTTTGTTGATCTTCTGTGCTGTAAATCTTCTTCGCCTTTCCTTCATAAAGCAAGGTTTGCTTTTCCATACAAAGTCCCCCTGTCATAAGCTTCCGAATTATACTGCAAAAATCACGAATATTGGCAATTTTGAAAGTAGTGAGGCTTGTAAGACGGAATAGTGATATGTTTCCGTCTCAAATCCTCATCAGTGTTATTTAAAGACCGAGTCTTTTAAAAATCGTATCTACATGCTGAAGATGGTAAGAATAATCGAAGCAATCCTCGATGTCTTCAGGAGTTAGTTTTTCTGTAATGCGCGGCTCTTCCTGAACAAGCTGCTTGAACTGAATGCCTTCTTCCCACGCCTGCATGGCTTTTGGCTGAACGATGTCATAAGCAGCTTCACGGCTCATGCCTTTATCGATCAGTTTCAACAGCACACGCTGAGAGTAGATCAATCCGTACGTTCTTGTCATGTTGCGTTTCATGTTTTCCGGGAATACCGTTAAGTTCTTCACGATATTGCCAAAGCGGTTCAGCATGTAGTTCAACGCAATCGTTGCATCCGGCAGAATAATACGTTCTGCCGATGAGTGAGAGATGTCGCGTTCATGCCATAGCGGCACGTTTTCATACGCAGTCATCATGTACCCTCGAACCACACGAGCTAATCCTGTCATGTTCTCGGAGCCAATCGGATTGCGTTTGTGAGGCATTGCTGACGACCCTTTTTGCCCCTTCGCAAAGAACTCTTCCACTTCACGCGTTTCACTCTTTTGCAATCCGCGAATTTCAACCGCGAATTTTTCAATGCTTGTTGCGATCAATGCTAGTGCTGATAAGTAGTGCGCATGGCGGTCACGCTGAAGGGTTTGTGTAGAAATCGGTGAAGCTTCAAGCCCCAGGTTCTCACAAACAAACTTCTCAACAAATGGATTGATGTTGGCATACGTTCCAACCGCTCCGCTTAGCTTACCGACGCGAACAGAATCTGCTGCTTGTTTGAAACGCTCCAGGTTGCGCTTCATTTCTTCGTGCCAAAGAGCAAGCTTGAGGCCAAACGTTGTAGGCTCTGCGTGTACTCCGTGCGTACGTCCCATCATAACGGTGTACTTATGTTCTTTCGCTTTGTTGCCGATGATCTCGATGAAGTTCTCGATGTCTTTGACTAAGATGTCATTCGCTTGCAGCAAGAGGTACGATAGCGCCGTATCGACCACGTCTGTAGACGTTAGCCCGTAATGCACCCATTTTCGCTCTTCTCCCAATGTTTCTGAAACGGCACGTGTGAATGCTACTACATCGTGTCTTGTCTCCTGCTCGATCTCTAGGATGCGGTTGATATCGAAAGAAGCATTTTCACGGAGCTTCTTCACGTCCTCTTTCGGGATCTCACCAAGCTCAGCCCAAGCTTCACAAGCTAAAATCTCCACTTCAAGCCATGCATTAAAGCGGTTCTCATCTGTCCAAATCGCTCCCATTTCTGGGCGTGTATAACGTTCAATCATGTCGTTACCTCCAGCTTCTCGATCTTAAGTATTGCTGCTATTATAAACTCTGCTTTATTCAGGGCTTCACTCACGGTGTTTCCTAAAACCGTGATGTGGCCCATTTTGCGTTTTACTTTTGCTTCGTCTTTTCCATACAGGTGAAGCTTGGCGTCTTTCAACAATTCAAGATTGGCAAGCAATGGCGCTACATGCTCTCCGAGGACGTTGATCATCACTACCGGGCTGACCAGGTCCGTCTTTCCAAGCGGCAGTCCGCAAACCGCACGAACATGCTGCTGAAACTGTGACGTCTCACACGCTTCAATCGTATAGTGCCCAGAGTTGTGCGGCCTTGGCGCAAGCTCGTTCACGTAGATCTTACCATCTCTTCCGAGGAACATTTCTACCGCAAGTGTTCCATACAGATTCAGCTCCATCGCGATCTTTTTTGCAATTTCGTAGGCGTTCTCTGCTGTGCCTTCACTAATTCTTGCCGGAACGATCGATTGGTGAAGAATGTTTTCCACGTGAATGTTTTCAGCAACAGGAAAGGTTGTTATATCACCGTTCGTGCCTCTAGTTACGATCACGGATAACTCCTTTTCAAAAGAAACCCAGCTCTCGAGCACGCATTCTCGGTTCCCTGTTGTCAGTTTCACCGCTTGTTCAAAGTCAGCTTCACTGCGGATCACAGCCTGCCCCTTCCCATCATAGCCTCCTTGGCATGTTTTCAAAACTGCCGGAAGACCGAGCTGGGCGCAAGCTTTTCGCAAATCATCACCGTTGCTGACAGGAAGGTAAGGGGCCACCTCCACTCCCGCTTTTTCGATCGCTTCCTTTTCTCTGAGCCGATGCTGCGTCAAGTAGAGAAGCTGGCTGCCCTGTGGCATGTAAGCATGCTTCTCGAGCCACTGTGCTCGCTCACTGTCGACATTTTCAAACTCGTACGTAATGACATCACTCTTTTGCGCAAGCTCAGCGATTCCAGCTTCATCATCATAGGAAGCCGTGATCTGTTCGTCACTGACTTGTCCGCATGGAGAATTGGCTCCTGGATCGAGAACGACGACACCATAGCCCATCTCGCGGGCACTGATCGCCATCATCCGTCCAAGCTGTCCTCCGCCTAAAATACCGATTGTACTTCCAGGTAAGATCGTTTTAGCCAAGAGAATCACTGCTTTCTAATACGGTTTCCTGAATCCGTTCGCGCCTTGCTGTTAAACGAGCGTTTAAACCTTCGTCTGTCACCGCCAAGATCTGAGCTGCCAGCAGCCCCGCATTGGTCGCACCCGCTTTGCCGATAGCCACTGTCGCAACAGGTACTCCACCCGGCATCTGAACGATGGAAAGAAGAGAATCAAGACCGTTCAGCGCTTTGGATTGTACCGGCACACCGATGACCGGAAGCAAGGTTTTCGCGGCTACCATTCCCGGCAGATGGGCAGCGCCGCCCGCACCGGCAATTATTACTCCTATACCCCGATTGCGCGCTTCCTCTGCATATTGAAACATCAAATCAGGTGTCCGGTGTGCGGAAACTACACGTTTCTCGTAAGGTACGTCCAGTTCGTCCAGCACCTCGCATGCATGTTTCATTGTTTCCCAGTCTGAAGTACTTCCCATAATAACGCCAACTTGTTTTTGCATCGTTTCCTCCCCGCATCGTAACTAAACGCTATGTGAATGATTTTTCTGCAATAAAAAAGTCCAGTGTACTCACTTTCTCTGTTGTATGAGAGAAAGCTACTACGCTGGACATACTTCACCTGCGGATATGCCGAAAACAGCAGTGGTGCTTCCCCTCATAGTCTGATGAATAACGGTCATCAGGTAGAGACTTACGGGCCATAATCCCGTGATTATATGAGGTACTATGCTTTTGTCACCCTTATTGTAACGAAGGGCATTTAGTTGTGTCAACCAAAAATCGAACAATAATATATTCTGACAATTTAATGTTCGGTTTTTACTGTGATTTTCCTTCAAAAACTATGCGTTGTTCGTGATACTCCTGCTCGATTTTCCCATTTTTCTTTACTTCTTTAAAAACCGGCTCCTCCATGCGGCGTACAGGCGAATACCCTTCTATCGCCATTCGGTCTAAACAATCAGAGATCGTTTCACCGGGCTGAACCTCAAATTTTTTCTTGTTTGGCTTTTTATCCATTGCTACCTCCGTATGCTTTTCACCCAAAATCCGCCATGAAAGGCTTTCGGTTCATGAGAGATGATGAACGCCTTCGGATCAAGTGAATGGACCGCTTCATATAAGTTGGACTCTGATTTGCGCGATGTCAGGATCTCCATCATCAGCCGCTGCCCTTCCCGGCCGGAAGCCATCCAATCCGTGACGCCAAACCCTTTCGAGCGAATCGCATTCGGCAGTCCGGCTTCCGTTTCAGTCGTAATCACATTAACTGTAATATACCCAAGTGCGAGCTTTTCTTCAATCTTCATACCAACCAGAACGCCGAGACCATACCCTAGCGCATATGCGATCAGGTTCTGAATTTTATCCAGGTTGTCCAATACAAGCCCAAGGCCAATGACATAAATTATAACCTCAAACACGCTGATTAATGCTGCGAGATACCGCTGATTTTTTAACGTTAATATCATTCTTATCGTAAAAAACGAAACATACACCACGTTGATAAGAAGAATGGTTCCAATCATCGCCAAACCGTTTTCCAACATCGTCTACACTCCTTCTGCCTGTCCAAAATGATGCTATAAAGGTAAGATATCACTTTTTTGACTGGATGGAAAATGAAGATTTATCCAGTTATTTCTATGGAATACTGCTCTTTTGGATAGGCACATTTTTCATGAATCCTCATACGCTATAAAAGCATTCGGGAAAGGAATTGATGTCATGTATCCATATCAGGCACCATTCGAAGAAACCCATTATTATTATGATCCCTATAATCCCTACGATCCATATGTTGAGAGACAGCAGCAGGCCCAGAGCCAGCAGCAGCAACAGCACGAAACGTATCAGCAGCTGATAAATACACTTATGTCGAGCATTATTGGCGAAGCGACCGCTGTCGACTTCTACACCCGGCTTGCGAATGAAGCACCGAACGAGTACAGCAAAAATGTACTGCTTAATGCTGCCAAGGATGAAAAGACGCATCTACAGTTGTTTACCCGACTTTATACTTCTTTAACAGGCAAGCAGCCTAACTATAAAATTCGTCCTGTAAAGATTACGAACTTCCGTCAGAGCCTGTTTGAAGCCTATGAAGACGAATTGTCCGATTATGAAAAATACCGCAATGCTTACCTTATGACCCAGGACACGACCATCCGGGACACCTTCTTTCGTCCTTATACCGATGAAATCAAACATGCTACACGCTTTAGCTTCTTATTGAACGCAAGATAAAATAAAAGAGCTGTGCTGTTCTGGGGTGAATTCCATGGAAAAGATTCAAGGAGTGTTGATACAGCCATAATCAGCACTCTCTTTTTATTCCGAAAAAAAAGCTTAAGGCAGTATGGCTCCTCAAGCTTTTACACTTATTCCTGGTCATCCTGATGATGCTGCTGATGGGCGCCCTCCTGCTGAATCTCGTCAATAATCGTCTCCATATCCTCAAGATGGGCTTCCCCGGTAAGTCCGATATTCAACGTTCCTTTTAACTCTTTAACATGCAGCTCCTGGATCTTATAATTGATGTTCTCTATATTGATCGGCTTTATATTGTTCAAAGCCTCTCTCAGCGTTTGATTTTCATGCTGCAGTTCAATAATTTGCTGCTGAAGCTGCTGTAAAATATGGTAAAGGTCTTGGTCCATCTCATTGAACCTCCTTCATCCGTCCTCTGTTTCACCTGCTGGGCAGTGGATGCATATAATGGGTCTGCAAGGGAGTGAGTGAACATGAATCCTTCATGGGGCAAGGGCAACGAATGGAAAAAATATGCCGATCAGGTGCTCGGCAAAGACTTCTTTGATGATTTTAAGGAGTTTGGCTTAACCAACCAAGGGCCTCTAGTTAATGTATATGAGAATTCAGAGGAAATTTACTGCTTAATTAACCTCCCTGGTGTAAAAAATATCGAGGACGTCAATTTATATGTACATTACCGCACGTTAAAGGTGACAGGCACCATTGATTTTTCGATAAAAAAATTCAATTGCGTGACCGAAGAAATTGCCTCGGGACCCATCGAACGGGAGATCCCGCTTCCGTATCCCGTTGAAGACAGACCTCTGGATGCCGGTTATTACCGCGGTCTTTTGTATGTCCGTCTCCAGCGCCTCAAGCAAGATAAAGACCAGCAAAAAGTAAAAATATATGATTACTTCGAATAGATCCAGAGGCTGGGTATGTCGCCCTCTGGGTCATTTTTTGTAATCCTAGGACTGCGGGTTTGCCAAAAGGGTGATCAAAATAAAATAAAGTAAGGATGCGTTAGCCAATAGTTGTTCCTCAGCTTTTTCTTCCTTAGTCTTTTTGATGTTATTTTCGATGATGTGGATGCCAGATGGTGTGGTGGTTTTGGTGGTTTTATTGGTTTCGGTGGTGGAGTTATTGCTGGCTGGTTCATCAGGCGTTTTGTTGTCGCCTGTTTGGGCTGATTTTTCTTTTGCATACCTTTTGATGATTAAGGTTTTTCCGATATTCAATGAACCTTTCATTGTGATGGAATCCACATTGACATTCTTTATCGATATTTTCATAAGATATCCCTCTTTGTTGGTCAGATCGGGTTCAAAAATATATCACCATTACACCATATTATGAGGATGGTAGTGTATTTATCTCCGTTGAGGGGATTTTGGGATTGATTTGAGGTTATTGGGAGAGCGGCGAAGAAGTCTGATTATTAGTTAGAATCAATTATTTTGATTTGGACTCAATTAATTGTGAATTTGGCTCAATTAATGTTCAGTTTGGCTCAATTATCTGTTTTCAGGCCCTTATTCTTTAATTTGAAATGACAGACACATATGACAGTTTGCGACTGTCAAAATTCAATGTGTAGCAATTACTAAAATAACAAAAGATGGTAAATAAGGAAGTTGGATTAATGCGAACAAATGTTTTATAATGTGTTTTCAGAAACAAAAAATCATTGAAATGTGTGATTATGGAGGTATTGTATATGTATGTAAAGATTGCAGACTTTATTAGAGAATGGAATCGGGAGGCAACGCTAACTCAAAAGGTTTTGGAAGGTTTAACTGACGATTCATTGAATCAAAAAGTTTACCCAGAAGGGCGTACTTTGGGAAGAATTGTTTGGCATTTCACAACAAATATTCCAGAGTATTTAGCTCATTTCGGGCTAAAAATAGATGAAGTAGAAAATGCAAAAAATGTCCCTGCCTCAGCTAAAGAAATTGCTGATACCTTTAAAAATATAAGTTCTTATGCAATCAAAGTCATTGAACAGCAATGGACAGACGAATCTTTGAAGGAAGTACAAACTGCATTTGGCAGAGAAGAAACAAATGCTCAAATTTTAATGGGACTAATTAAGCACATTGTTCATCATCGTGGACAAGTTACAATTCTTATGCGTCAAGCTGGAATCAAACCTTTTGGGGTTTATGGACCACCAAAAGAAGATTGGATTCACTTAGGTGTGGAAAATCCACCACTTTAATATTATTACGAACAAGTTCGTTAGTAATAGGAATGGGGCTGTCCAAGAAGTCTGTAAGCTGTTGATTTCCGTTCCAGGCTGCTCGCTTTCCGCGGGGCGTGCGGTGAGCCTTACCGGCGTGAACGCCTACTTTTTGGTGCAAGCGCCTGCGGGAGTCTCACCTGTCACGCTAGTCCCGCAG
>NZ_JARMMC010000034.1:0-7859 GCF_036216745.1 Fictibacillus sp. B-59209
GTGCGAGATCCTCGAAAATGAAAATCACATTTTCTTCGTGCGATGCACCGCTGCCGCAGCGTTCCTTGTCCTGCGGGACTAGCGTGACAGGTGAGACTCCCGCAGGCGCTAGCGCCAAGAGGCTCACCGCACGCCCCGCGGAAAGCGAGCACCCTGGAACGGAAATCAACAGCTTACAGACTTCTTGGACAGCCCCCTTTTCTCGTGTATCCTTTATTTGTCTTCCCTTAATAAATAATCATTGCCATCTTGATCTTTGAATGAAAACATGTTCCCAAAAGGCAATCTTAGCATTTCATCTACTTCCACACCACGTTGTTTCATTTCTTCATAAGCGGATTCTATATCAGTCGTACTGAATAAAACGGACGGATGTGCAACTTTAGATGGTTTTTGCTGTTCCATTGCTGCCTTTGAATAAAGAACTAAGGTGGTAAATTCGTCTTCACTTGGTCCCACTTCGATCCAAGATGCGTTTGGCCCCATAGGCTGGTCCGCTTTTAAAACAAAGTTCATTTTATTTAGCCAAAAATCTTTAGCTTCTTCTTGATCTTGGACATACACCGTTATTTTCCCAATTTTATTAATCATATAAATCTCCTTTTTATCAAATCGTTATATAAATTGAGTTTATCAACATTTTTAGAATATTCAAGAGAGTTCAGCCGGCAGAGGTTTTATGAAAATGATGTGTTTTGCAAGTAAACCTTGTCGAACCGCAAGTAAAGTCCGACTTTTCGCAAGTAATGAAGGCAAAATCGCAAGTAATGAGAACATTTCCGCAAGTAAACTTTGTCGAATCGCAAGTAACGCCTCAGAAAGAGGAAAATGAGCCACCCTCTAAACATTTTTTTTGAAAGAATAAAATTAATAGACTATTTTTCCCCCTAGTAAACATAGGATGTAAAGAGAGAATGGATTATTGGTTGAGTGTGGAGGGATCTATGGGTAAAAGAGAGCCTATAATCATTTTCATGTTGATGGTCGTGACGGGTTTATATGTTGGTTTTAAAGTGAATGATGCGCTGTTTGCAAAATACGTGCAGGCGGCACCGGTTTCATCAAATCTCGGACAAGAAAAGCCCAATGATTCAGTCACCCAGCTAAGAGAAGCCAGAAACCAAAAGAAAAAGGAGATAGAGTCAGCGTTTAATAAGTATATGTCCTACAACTTCGGCGACTTAAATCGGTATCACGCCGTTCTTGATACGCAAGCCATTATCGCGAAGGAAGAAAAGTTCTTTATCATTCAATCAAAAAAGGCTGCCTATAATCAACAGGTAAAGAGCTTTTTTGATGTATGTGTGGCGCAGCACTTCAGTGGTACAGAAAGTGATCCGGGGAGCCGAGTGAACCAAGTTTGGTTGGTAGACAAGGATTTTACGGTTCTTGAGAAGGATAGAGTGGACTAGTTAGGACGCTTTGCGTTGCTTGATTACCGCGTCCGGCAATTTCATTATTGATATAAAGCCGAAGCTGTCATTTTTGACAGCTTTTCCTATTGAGCCCTATACTTTTAACGAATAAATAGAAGAGGCAGGAGTGGTGTTTCATGTTCATAAAACAAGCGTTTGATCAATTTTTGGAGCTTGAGTATGAAAGAGTGGATCAGAAAACGGTTAAAGTGAGCTTACCCGTAAAATCGATGTATCGTAATAGTCTGGGAGTCGTTCATGGGGGCATTATCTCTTCATTGGCGGATGTAGCCATGTGCAATACGATTGAACCCAATGAAAACAATCAGCAGAAGGTGGTAACTGTCGACCTAAATGTTTCCTTTTTAAAAGGAGGAAAAGGTGATTTATTAGTTGCCCATGCACAGGTTGTAAAAGAGGGTAGAACACTGACCCATACCGAATGCCAAGTCTTTAATGATCAAAAGGAAATGGTTGCTAAAGCAAGTGCCGTCCTTTTTAATGTTGAAGGGGCATAACATGTTCATTCAACATCCTTTTACCCTTTATCCCTGTAAAGGACAGGGATTTGTGTTATAATGGAATTATGACGCTTTTTCAGGCAGCTGCTTTCTACACAAATAGGCTGACTACATAGTGCCAGACCCCCCCACACGAGTAGCGTTTGTGGAGGAGTCGGGCATTTTCTTTTTTAGAAAGCACTGCTGTGTTCTGTTGTTTTTCAGGAGTTTCATCATAGAAGAAAGCTGCACCAAGAATTTTGAGGAGGAAGCAATGTGATTTCAAAAAAACAGATTTATCATACTCAATCCGTTTCTAAGCCTGGAGTATGGCTGCTCATCCTGGGCATCGTTTTTGCAGGTGCTAATTTAAGGGCACCGTTAACCTGTGTAGGTCCAATCATCGAAATCATTCGTAAAAATACTGGAATGTCCAATACATTAGCAGGAATGCTGACTACGCTGCCACTGCTTGCCTTTGCCCTGATCTCACCGGTCGCCCCAAAAATCGCCCGGAGGTTTGGATTGGAGCATACCCTGTTTGGAGCTTTACTTTTATTGGGAGCAGGTATTCTTTTGCGTTCTGTTCCTTTTACACCAGGTTTGTTCAGCGGGACGATTTTGCTCGGAATTGCCATTGCGGTGTGTAACGTATTGTTGCCAAGCTTAATCAAAAGGGAATTTCCAAACAAAGTCGGGATGATGACTGGCACCTATTCCGTTTCAATGAATATGTGGGCTGCTATTGCCTCTGGCGTCAGTATTCCGATTACAAAAGGGTTGGGGTATGGCTGGCGCTTTTCCCTCGTATGCTGGGCACTCATTTCTCTCGTATCCATCATTGTGTGGATCCCTCAGCTGCTTCAAAAACAGCATATTCCTAAATCTTCTTCTTCAGGGACGCACCTTTGGGGTTCCGGGCTTGCATGGAAGGTTACCTTGTTTATGGGGCTGCAATCCACCGTCTTTTATGCCATCATTACCTGGCTCCCGGCTATTTTGCATCAACAGGGGGTTAACCCGACAAAAGCAGGCTGGCTTTTATCATTAACTCAATTTGCAAGCCTTCCGCCTACTTTTATTGTGCCGATTTTAGCGGGAAGAAGTGCTAACCAGCGCAAGTTAGTAGCTTTCACTGTCATCTTTTTGCTCTTGGGCTATGCGGGTATTCTTAGTGGAATGACATGGCTCGCACCTGTTTATGTCATCCTGATTGGAATTGGAATCGGATCAGGATTCGGCCTTGCCAACATGTTTTTCTTGCTGCGGACGCAAAATGCCCATCAGGCGGCAGAGCTTTCGGGTATGGCACAATCTGTCGGGTATTTGCTGGCTGCCATAGGACCGGCTCTTTTCGGCTTCCTGCATGATCAGACCCATAGCTGGACGGTTCCGCTTATCATTTTAGTCGTTGCGGCCATACTTCTCTATGTAGTAGGGATGGGTGCAGGAAGCAACAGCTTTGTTAGAGAAGAAAATGAAAATGATAATGACAATTCCCAGCTTAAACAGAAAGCCTTATAAGCGATGGGTAAAAAAACAGGCTGTTGACCTCACAAGTTCAACAGCCTGTTTTTATATATAATTTCTTCGGCAAAATCTTATGGCAATAAATACACCTCATAATGTGGATAATCGTTCAATTTCTCCCGTTTTAATCTCCCTTCATCCACCAGTGCATTCAGTCCCTGTTCAATTTCCATTGGCTTTACCCCATACAGATCAGCAACCTTCACTGTGGATACCGCCATACATTTCGGCACTTTCGTAGATGAAACAATCATCGATTTGACATGCGAAAACAATGTGTCATTCTCCATCCATCTAACACTCCTTCTTGAATCCTGTCTATAAAAATAGTAACCAATCCTGCTATCTCATATGCAGTTTCCTTTTAATTACTTTCATTTTTGGAAATGCTATGCAAAGGAAATGAAATAATGAAAAGAGGGAAGCGCATTCAATGGAAGAAAAACAGTTTTCAATCAAGATCAATGGAAAAGACTTTGCTGCCACTGAGGGAAAAACCATTCTTGAAGTTGCCAAATCTCAGGATTACGAGATACCGAGTATTTGTTACCATCCTGATCTTGGCACCATTCAAACATGCGATACCTGCTTTGTTCAAGTAGAAGGAGAGCTTGTACGGGCTTGTTCAACAAAAGCCAAGCCAGGAATGGAAGTAGATACGTTATCGAAGACGGTAAAGGATGCGCAATATGAAGCGATGTCGAGGATCTTGAAAAACCATGAGCTCTATTGCACCGTCTGCGATAACAACAATGGTAATTGTGTGGTTCATAACACCGCGGAATATTTGGAGATTGAACATCAAAAATATAAATTCGAAGCAAAGCCCTATCCGCCGGATAACTCTCATCCCTTCTACCGCTATGAACCAGATCAGTGCATTTTATGCGGGAGATGCGTCGAAGCATGCCAGGATCTGCAGGTAAATGAGACGCTGACGATCGATTGGGAACGTGAAGCTCCGCGTGTGATTTGGGATAACGATGTACCGATCGATGAATCTTCATGTGTTTCTTGCGGTCATTGTGTGACGGTTTGTCCATGCAATGCGTTGATGGAGAAATCCATGCTTGGAGAAGCGGGTTATCTGACAGGGATTCCAGCAAACATGCTGGGGCCGATGATTGATCTTACGAAGGAAGTAGAACCGGGGTATAACGAAATTTTCGCGATTTCTGAAATGGAAGCAGCCATGCGGAAAGCCCGGATCAAAAGGACCAAAACGGTTTGTACGTATTGTGGAGTAGGCTGCAGCTTTGAAGTATGGACAAAAGGAAGGGATATTCTAAAAATTGAACCAAGTGAGGAAGCTCCTGTCAATGGCATTTCAACTTGTGTAAAAGGGAAATGGGGCTGGGATTTTGTCAACAGTGAAGAACGATTGACAAAACCTTTAATCCGTCAGGGAGAAGAATTTGTTGAAGCGACCTGGGAAGAAGCACTGAAATTAATCGCGAGCAAACTGACAGAGATTAAAGATCAGCATGGTCCAAATTCCATTGGCTATATCGCCTCTTCCAAATGCTCCAATGAAGAGAATTTCCTTTTTCAAAAATTTGTGCGTGCCATCATGGGATCCAATAATGTGGACAACTGCTCAAGATACTGCCAGTCCCCAGCCACAGCTGGTTTAATGCGGACGGTGGGTATTGGCGGTGATGCCGGGACAATAAAAGATATCGCGGCCGCAGAGCTTGTGATCGTTGTCGGGGCCAATCCAGCTGAATCTCATCCTGTGCTGGCTACAAGGATCAAGAGAGCGCATAAACTGCACGGCCAAAAATTGATTGTAGCCGACCTGAGGAAAAATGAACTGGCAGAGCGGGCTGATATACACCTTCATCCAAAACCAGGTACCGATTTGATTTGGCTTTCAGCGATTACGAAATATATCATCGATCAAGGATGGGAAGATAAAGAGTTCTTGAAAAACCGGGTGAACGGGCTGGACGATTATCGATCATCCCTGCAAAAATTCACGCTGGAATATGCCGAAGAAAAAACAGGCATAAAGAAAGATGAATTGATTCGAATCGCGGCCACAATTCATGAGGCGAAATCCGTTTGTGCATTATGGGCAATGGGTGTGACCCAGCACATGGGAGCTACGGACACGAGTACAGCGATCTCCAATCTGCTGTTGATCACAGGAAACTACGGACGAACAGGGACCGGTGCCTATCCATTAAGAGGACATAACAATGTGCAGGGTGCTTGTGATTTCGGAACCATGCCTGCATGGTTCCCTGGGTATGAGCCTGTACAGGACAAGCAGGTGCGTGAACGCTATGAACAAGCATGGGGAGTTACACTGTCCGAAGAGCCAGGATTGGACAATCATCAAATGGTAGAGGCGATCCATAAAGGAACATTAAAAGCGCTCTATTTGTTTGGAGAGGATATGTCATTGGTGGATTCCAATTCAAATTTCGTGGATGCCGGCTTTGAAAAACTGGACTTTTTTGTGGTACAGGATATTTTCTTCAGTAAAACGGCACAATTCGCAGATGTCATCTTGCCTGCCGCGCCAAGTCTTGAAAAGGATGGAACCTTCGTGAATACCGAACGCCGCATCCAGCGGTTTTATAAAGTATTGGAACCGCTTGGACAGTCAAAGGCGGATTGGGAAATCTTTCGGGATCTTGCCAACGTTTTAGGGGCGAATTGGAACTATACTCATCCAGGTGAAATTATGGCAGAGGCAGCGAGCCTGGCGAAAATGTTCGCGGGTGTAAGCTATGAAAGACTGGAAGGGTGGAAAAGCCAGCTTTGGCCTGTGGCGGCAGATGGAACAGATTCTCCTCTGTTATACCAGGAACGGTTTGCATTTCCTGACGGCAAGGCGAGACTGGTCGCTGTTGAGTGGACAGAGCCCTTTAAACCGGGAGAAGAGTATGACCTGCATTTGAACAACGGCCGTTTGCTGGAGCACTTCCACGAAGGAAACATGACGTATAAATCGGATGGCCTGACACACAAAGTTCCTCATCCTTGGGTAGAAATTTCTCCTCAGCTTGCTCTTGAGCGAAAGATCGAGGACGGTGCGTTAGTCAGCCTGACTTCTCCGTATGGAAATGTGGAAGTACGGGCTATGGTTACCGAACGGGTAAAAGGCAATGAGCTTTATTTAACGATGAACACAAGGGAAGACATTGAAGCGGTAAATAAGTTAACGAGCAGCTACCATGATATTGTTACACATACACCGGCCTACAAAGAAATGGATGTGAGGATGGAAGTACTGGAGGCGTCAGGAGAACCGCCGCTTCCGAAAGTGAATCACCGTTTTGGCAACCGCATTCCCCAGATCAGTGTTCGAGTAGAAGGCAAGTGGAAGCGTTCGGATTTTACGCCAATAGAAGATTTAATAAGGGGGGACGAATATGGCGAAAGCAATCAAGCAAATTAAAAAGCAAATTCACACCCGGGAAGAAGTGCAGGCAGAAGCGGTTTCAGGCATTGTCAATGAGCTTGCAAACAACAGCGAGGCCATTCTGACCATGATAGGAATCGTGAAAAACCTCCATGAAATGGGTGCCCTGGATACGCTTTCGGCACTGATTGAAAAACGCAATGATGTGGGAGTGATCGCCGTTCAACAATTGAATAAGCCTGAGATGCACAAGACGATAAAAAACGGAATCAACGCTTTTAACTTCTTAGGCACCTTAAACCCGGATCAACTGAAAACCATGCTGTCGGGACTCAGCAAAGGGCTGGAACGGGCGGCCGAATCCGTTGAAAAACAGGAAAAGCCGAGCCTCTGGGAATTAGGCAAAAGGATGAGAAACCCTGAAACGAGGGCAACGATGTCGATGATGACGGAGTTTTTGCAGGGCATGGGTGAAGGTATTTCGGATGTACCAAGACATAATAAATAAAGGGTGAAGCCAGGATTGGAAACAAAAATTATAAAAATCAAAGATATCGTAAATGAACAGGATGCCGCTAAAATTGCCCATGCTCTTCAGCACGTGTGGGGGATTGGACAGCTTGATGTAAATATAAAACGGGGAGAGGCAAGCATAAGTTTCGATGAAAAAATGGCTTCCTATGAGGACTTTGTTCAAGCCATCCATGAAAGCGGCTATGCTGTTGAAGATGGTGAGCTTCAATAATTCTGATAGGCTAAAGGAGAAGGCACATCATGAAGAAATGTGAAATCTGTGGAATGGAAGAACAGAGGGAAAACGACCAAACCAGTATTCCTGCTAAAATCCTGCACATCTGTGAAAACTGCCAAAATGACCGTAAGCTGGATATGTACGATGGAATCGTATAAGAGCGCGATAAACGGGGCTGTCCAAGAAGTCTGTAAGCTGTTGATTTCCGTTCCAGGCTGCTCGCTTTCCGCGGGGCGTGCGGTGAGCCTCTTGGTGCAAGCACCGGCGGAAGTCTCACCTGTCACGCTAGT
>NZ_JARMMC010000035.1:0-4779 GCF_036216745.1 Fictibacillus sp. B-59209
CCACTTGGTGCACGCACCGGCGGGAGTCTCACCTGTCACGCTAGTCCCGGAGGAGTCTCGCATCTTCCACTTCAATTAACTTTTCATTGAAGATTTTTCAAGCCAAAAAAGGGCTGCCTGAAGGTCAATTTTCGACTTTCTGGACAGCCCCTTTCTTATGACACTGAAGAACTGATGGTCAGATGCTTTTTTATAAACGTTATTGCTGTTTGATTAAAAATATCAGGCTGATCGACGTTGCAAACGTGGCCGCAATCCTTTATGGCCACAAGGCTTGAGTACTTTTTCTGTCCGATGAATGCCCGAATGGCTGGCAGAAACATATAGTCTTCCTCCCCCATGATATAAAGGGTAGGAATGGGCAGCTCCCTTTCCCTCATCGTCCGCAGGAAGGGGTTCACCCTCTGTGTCAGCTGAAACCACCGTTTGAATTCCTTTTGGCACAATTTTTTCGCTTCCCGGATGAATAGCGACCTTGACGTTTCATGCCGCTTGTTCGGCATGATCACCCATGCAAAGAGCCGATACAGCCACATGAAGGGGATAAAGGCTTTGACAGCATTCCCCAATGTGATCAGAAGGCGGGAGCGGAAATTAAGTCTCGTCACTGCCCCGCCGAGCGTCATCGAACGGACACGGCAAGGCGCCATCTCGGCGATCGTCTGGATCAGGATCGTTCCGAGAGATATTCCCACAAAATGAGCGCACGGAATGTCCAGATGATCCATCACTTCAAGTACATCCTTACTGATATCCTCAAACGAATAGTTGCGAAGAAGAAAGCGATCGGACTTGGAGCGTCCGTGCCCTCTTAAGTCGACTAGAAGAACGTTGAATTCCTGCTTGAATTCCCGGATTTGTTTATACCAGATAGAAGAGCTTCCGCCGGCACCATGAACGAAGATTACCCATTCATAGCCGCTGCCCTTTTCATACGTTTTATAATGAAGCAAGCGATATTCCTCCATAGGTTGTGGCTGCTGTTTTAAGTTAAGCTCATTGTAGCACAGGCATTGCCGCAGTTGGCCCGTTATAATTTTACAGAGTTTTGTCAAAACTGAAAACAGCGATATAATGTTAGTATAATAGAGTGATAGATACATAAAGGAGGCTGAAAAAATGAGTAAAGAAAGCTCATTTGACATCGTTTCTAAGGTAGATTTGTCAGAAGTGGATAACGCGATCAATATCGCCATGAAGGAAATTAAAAACCGCTATGACTTTAAAGGCAGCAAAAGTGACATTTCATTGGATAAAGGCAATGAGGAGCTTACGCTGGTCTCTGATGATGAATACAAAATGGAGCAGCTGAAGGACGTCTTGATCAGCAAATTGATTAAACGGGATGTCCCGATTAAAAACCTGGATTATTCTAAAATTGAGCAGGCTTCAGGCGGTACAGTTCGCCAGCGTGCCAAGCTCGTCCAGGGCATCGACAAAGAAAACGCAAAAAAAATCAACACCATCATTAAAAATTCAGGCGTGAAAGTGAAAAGCCAGGTGCAGGATGATCAAGTTCGCGTGTCCGGCAAAAACCGTGATGATCTTCAGCAGATTATCGCTGCCATCCGCCAGGCCGACTTGCCGATTGAAGTACAATTTATCAATTACCGATAAAAGCTGAGAGATAAAAGCATGCGCCTGTCCCGATGGTCCGGGGCAGGCGTTTTTGTTTGGGGTTGGGGTGGTTTGTGGATAATCCCTGAAATGAATGCGTCGAATCTGGTCGATTCGTGTCGAGTATAAACCGTTCGATAAAAAAAGCTGCTTTTCAATAATAAATTGGTATTTTCAATAATAAAAAAAGATTTTCGATAATATATCGGCCGGCGTTTTCGATAATAAAATCCCTCTGAGTACATCTACAGAGAAAATAAGCTCCATCCGGCGGCCAAAAAGGGCTGATGAAACGGCAGAAAGCTAGAAAACTCACTGCGTGACACCCTATTAAAGCCTTTTTACTCAAAAACTTTCTCAATTCAACCTGAAATATTCTTTTTTTAGCGAAATGTTTTATTTATCATGGAACACACGCATTCCCGGGTTTTTCTATGCTTGTTTTAAGCATCAGTATGCGAGGCCCCTTATGATAGAAAATCAACATTATGCTTTAAAAAAGCCTAGATTAAAAAAACAGCTGGCCGCCAGCCAGAACCGGTTCGTTTTTTATGCTTTCCACCGGAAAAATGAAGGTCCAGGGCATGCTGGTTTCAGCTTCCAGCACGATTTGCGGGATGGTAAAGACCGATTCTGCAATGGTCCTTCCCTCCTCTTTATAGGTAAGTTGTTTTTTTTCCACAGTAAATCTATCTTGTTTAAAATTATGAAGAACACCGGTAACGAGCAGCTCTCCTTTATAATTCAAAGCCGTTCGGATCATGGAAAAAGAAATCTCCTGTCCTGCAGGGATGGATGTTTCTCTAAAAACTTTTTCTATCGTTTCCCGATCCTGATCGGCGACCGCTTTATCCCATGAGTTTTCGTACACTAAACGCTGCATGATAACACATCCTTTTTGATGTTGCTTTCCGTATCATATCATATTTTTTTCCTGTAAACCGCCAACCCCAGCTTAAAAAAACGCCCGGGGCAGCCCCCAGGCGTCTAAGCTTTCACGTTTTTCCAGATGTTTACCGCAAACAGCACGATACCCAATGCAGTGATGGTCGCGCCGATCGCGATAAACGTCTCTGCCTGTTCATGGCCGTACACATAAAAGGACAGCGACAGCAGCATGACCGGCAAGCCGATGTTATGCAGCCAAAAATGAATCTTCCCAAGCCTGCTTGCAGCGGCTTCAGGAAACAAATGATAGATGATGCCGGCGAGTGTGAGCGCAGTCCAGCCAAGCAGGTTAACGTGAGCATGCACACTCTTCAGTTGAAAACCGTGGGAGATCGACATAAACATCCCCAGTCCAACTCCCAGTACAAAATACAGTGCAGAAATCTTAATTAATCGTATTCCCATTGGCACACCTCCCTTACTAAAAGAGTATGTACCTAGGAAAATAGTCATGACATTCTTCCTTGAAAATTATTGCTTCAATCGTTTGTAAAGCGCATGAGTGCCGCTGTTTTCCTCGCCCATCTCAGCAAGTTCCTCGTATAAATCTTTAGCCAGCTTCAACCCTGGAGTCAAAAGGCCCATTTCCTCCGCTGATTCAAGGGCAATCTTCATATCTTTTATAAAATGCTTCACGTAGAAGCCTGGTTCAAAGTTTCCTTTGATGATGCGCGGCGCCAAATTTGAAAGCGACCAGCTGCCCGCTGCACCTGATTCAATGCTTTTCAATACAGTAGACGGATCCAGTCCGGCTTTTTCAGCGTAAATAATCGCTTCGCACACACCGATCATACCTGAAGCGATCGCGATCTGATTGCACATTTTAGTATGCTGTCCGGCCCCGGCTTTTCCTTGATAGACAATGTTTTGGCCCATCAGCTGCAGAATGGGAAGAACAGCTTCGAAGTCTTCCTTCTCTCCACCGGCCATAATGGACAGCCTTGCTTCACGCGCTCCCACGTCTCCGCCAGATACTGGTGCATCAAGTGCATGAAGTCCAAGCTCTTTTGCTGTACTGGAGATTTTTTCAGCCAGCCGCGGGCTCGAGGTCGTCATATCCATCACATACGAACCTTTTGCTGCATTTTCCAGGATACCGTTTTCTCCAAAATAGACCTCTTCCACATCCGACGGATAGCCGACCATCGTGACCACCACTTGTGAAGCCTGTGCCACTTCAGCAACCGTGCTCTTCCATTCAGCCCCTTGGCTCAGCAGCTCTTCTGCCTTCTCTCGTGTTCTCGTATAAATATGTACGGAATGCCCTGCTTTTAATAGATGAGCAGCCATGCTTTTTCCCATTACGCCGGTTCCAATAAATCCAATTGACTTCTTTTCACTCATGATTGTGTCCTCCTTCTTTATCTTTGTTTCTCATTATAGAGAAATCAAAAGTAACATACTAATCATTTTATTTTTGCTGCGGAGGTCCTCTATCAGGTAAGGTAGATTTAGATATGAAAGCGAAGGCGGGATGAACCATGAAACTATTGTTGTTAGGATCTACCGGAAGGGTGGGCAGCGGTGTCTTGGAAAAGGCGTTAAACGATGGCCATAAAGTGCACGTACTCGCAAGACATCCAGAAAAACTCGCGGTGTACCATGAGAACCTAACGATTCATACGGGAGATGCCACCGTAAACGCGGACCTTGAAAAAGCGATGGAAGGCTGCGAGTCTGTCATCAGTGCGTTAGGAACGGATGGAGGTACCGTGCTGACGGATTCCATTCCAATTGTTATACAGGCGATGATGGACCGGGGAATCAAGCGGCTGATCACGGTCGGAACGGCTGGTATTCTTGAAAGCCGTACAGAGCCCGGATTACTCCGCTATCAATCAAGCGAATCGAGACGGAGGCTGACAAGGGCAGCTGAAGAACATCACCGCGCTTACCTTGCCATGAAGCAATCACCTCTTCAGTGGACGGTCGTTTGTCCGACCTATTTGCCTGACGGGCCAGAGACAGGAAACTACCGGGTGGAAAAGGATTACCTCCCTATGGAGGGAACACAAATCAGCACAGGAGACACGGCTGACTTTGTATACAAGCAGCTGTCCTCCAACGACTTTTCCCAAAGCCGTGTGGGGATTGCTTATTAGAAAGAATGCGGAAGCGCCCTGCCAAGGTCCGATAAAGAAGACACGGGGCTGTCCAGAAGTCTGTAAGCTGTTGATTTCCGTTCCAGGCTGCTTGCTTTCCGCGGGGCGTGCG
>NZ_JARMMC010000035.1:4804-27944 GCF_036216745.1 Fictibacillus sp. B-59209
TCGACTTTCTGGACAGCCCCAATGTCACACTTATGCCTGTGGGTACAAGCGCTGGAGCTAGACATTACATAAAAAAAACAGCCCGTCAGATAAACTGAACGGGCTGTAATTTATGCTTATTCTTCTGTTTCCTCATAATACTGAAGTTCCTTTTCCAGGATGGTATCGACCTCGAGCTCTGTCAGGTTTGTTTTTCTTGCGAGATGGTCAATGAGCTCGTCCATATCCACATCTGCATTCTGCATTTCAAAGTAACGCCCTTCCTCTTTTAAAACGAGACGTATCTTTTCTTCCTCGTAGGATGTCTTTTCTTTGATATACTGCACGGCATTCTCAATTTTTTGTTCAATGCTCAAGCTGTTTTCCTCCTTTTATGGTCATTTCTTATTACTACCCGTTTACGGAAAAGCTATTCGGTTCTTTTTATGTATAGAAAAAAGCAGGAGAGTTCCTGCTTTTTAATAATACGGTGAAATCATTAAGTAAACAATAACACCCGTCAAACTGACATACAGCCATATAGGCATTGTCCAGCGGGCAATCTTTTTATGCTTTTCCACCTGCATGTTCAATCCGCGGGCAAGTGTGAACAGCGCGAGAGGAACAATAAGCGCGGCCAAAATAATATGTGTGATCAAAATAAAGAAATAGATGTACTTTAACGGGCCGTCTCCGCCATATTTAGTAGATTCAGCAAGATAGTGATACGTAACATAAGAAAGCAAGAACAGAGCAGTCGTCGTAAATGCTGCAAAGATAAAACGCTTGTGCAGCTTGATGTTTTTTCTAAGGATAAAAAATAGCGCCGCCAAAAGGAACACAAAGGTAAAGCTGTTAAAAATCGCGTTCAGACGGGGGAGAAGATGAACATCAAACGACACCTTGCCATTGTAAGCCGGTAAGAAAAACAAAATGACAACAAGAACATTGATCGCTATCGAAAGCCCAATGACAACAGGCGTATAATTTCTCTGCTTGACGGTAGAGTTTGATTGATCGCTCATGGATTGGTCTCCTTCATAATCTTCTTTTTTCGTTTCCTATTCTACCATTGTAGACAACAAACCTGAAGCTAACTCCCCCTGGAAATCACCAATTACAGCCATCTGTCAAAAAAACTACAAATTTAAGCGCAGTTAAAAACCCCCTGAAATCATCAGGGGGCTGGAAGTCTTATGATCTATGCTTTTTGCAAAAACTTTGTGTCATCGATCTGCGCTTCCCATTTTCGCACTTCATCCATCACGGATTTTACGCAGCCCTCTTCAAACGGCGAAACAAGACCGGCGATGTTCACCAGCTCAGTAAATGGAAGACTTCCTCCACGGCCGCACAGTTCAAGGTAATCCTGCCATGCTGCCTTATGATTCTCCCGTGAACGTTTCCAGAACTGAAGCGCGCACACTTGAGCAAGTGTGTAATCGATGTAATAGAACGGCGTTCGGTAGATGTGCGTCTGCATCTGCCAGAATCCGCCTTCTTCTAAAAACTCAATGCCATCAAAATCACGGTGCGGCAAATATTTCTTCTCCAGTCGACGCCATTCCTGTTTTCTCTCATTCGGTGAGGCATCAGGGTTCTCGTACACAAAATGCTGAAACTCGTCGACTGCCACTCCATACGGGATAAATTTAACAGCAGCAGCTAAATGGTCATACAGATAGCGGTCTGTATCTTCTCCAAAGAATTTCTCCATCCAAGGATACGTAATCAACTCCATGCTCATGGAGTGAATCTCGCAAGCTTCTAAGGTTGGAAATTGGTATTCAGGCACTTCATACCCTCTGCTCGTATACACCTGGAAGGCATGTCCCGCTTCATGAAGCAGTACCCGGATATCGCCCTGTGAGCCGTTAAAGTTTGTGAAAATGAATGGTGACTGGTACTCACTGATATACGTACAGTAGCCCCCAGGCGCCTTGCCTTCCTTCGCGATCAGGTCAAGCAGCTCATTTTCAACCATAAAGGTGTAAAACTCATCCGTTTCCGGTGACAGCTCTTTGAAAATTTTGGCTCCCTGCTCAACAATCCAATCCGCATCACCTTTTGGTTTTGGATTTCCCTGCGGAAAACTGAAGGATTCATCATAGAATTTAAGGCTGTCCACCCCAATGCGCGCCTTTTGTTTCTCCCTTAGAGAAGTGCAAAACGGAACGATATGCTCTTTGACTTGATCACGGAATTTTTTTACCATGTTCTTGTCATAATCCGTTCGGTTCAGACGGTTGTAAGCGAGCTCTACAAAGCTTGGGAAGCCGAGTTTTTTAGCGATCGAAGTACGGAGCTTCACCAGCTCATCATATTGTCTGTCCAGTTCTTCCTTATGGTCATTAAAGAAGCCGAACTGCGCTTCCACGGCTTGTTTTCGGATGGCGCGATCCGGTGATTGGGTAAACGGAATGAGCTGTGCCAGTGTTCTTTTTTCACCTTGGAAATCAATTTTTGCGGAAGACAGCAGCTTTACATACTGGCTTTTCAGTTTGTTTTCCAGTTTAAGGTCTTCAACGACTTCCGGTGAATACGTTTTTAGCTCTGCATCCGCAAGGTTAAACAGATGCTTGCCCCACTTGCTTTCCAGTTCTTTTCTATACTTGGAATGGACGATCGCTTGGAAGAACTCGCTTACCATCCCTTGATAGACTGGAGTGTTTTCATCCATAAAATCGTGCTCTTCTTTATAAAAAGGGTCTTCTGTATTTGATGTATACCTGATATGTACAATATTTTGCATCGTTTCGAAATGGTTTCGGATGGATACAAGCTCTGCCATTACCTCGTCTTGCTCATTGAAAGAAGCTGCGTGCTCAAAGCTTTCCAATTTTTGTTTAAACTCTTCTTGAAGCTGTTCCATATTGGGACGTTTATACGTAAACTCACTGAATTTCATGTGATCTTCTCCTCTCTTTCACCTGCTGTATTCTACACAGCCACTTCTTTTCCTTTTTTGAATGAAAAGACTAGGGTTTAGGCCAAAATGTGTTTTATTATAGAGATAACAGTCAACTAACAGGAGCGTATCGTATGAATTCTAATCCTTATTCAAATAATCCGTTTAAAGGCACGTTCGGCAGCCTTGAAAACCTTGCAGATACGATCAGCGAAGTCCTTCATTGCCCTGTAACGATCGAAGACGCCAATCATCGGCTTCTGGCCTACAGCACCCATGAAAACAGCACGGATCCTGCACGCATTGCAACCATTATCGGCCGCCGTGTGCCTGAGAAAGTCATTAACAGCCTTTGGAAAGATGGGGTTATCCCAGGACTTCAGGCCAGTGATGAACCTCTTCGTGTATCCTCCATCTCCAAAGTCGGCCTGGGTGACCGTGTCGCCGTTTCCATTCGAAAAAATGAAGAGATCCTCGGCTACATCTGGGTTCTTGAAGTGGACCGACATCTATCTGATGAGGATTTGGAGCTTTTGAAGAAGGCCGCACAGGCGGCCAAGAACCAGCTGCTTCAGCTCTATACCGGTTCGAGAAGAAAGCAGGAAAGCCTTCAGGAATTTTTCTGGAAGCTGCTGACCGGCCACAGCAGTAATGAGGAAGCCATTCAGGATAGCCTGCGGGACCTTGGAATCTTGCCCAGTTCTTCTGTCTCCGTATTGATCTTTCAGTTCCCTGAGGAGATTGATGCGGGGTTCGAGAAAAATGTAAGCTACATCACCTCTGTCAATCAGAGCGTTAAAGCCCAACTGACAGCAGTAGATGAAAATCAAATGATCATGCTCGTCACCTCTGCACTTAAAGAACCGCTTAGTGAAATCCTACAAGAGTTTATTCTTTCTTTTACTCAGCAAATGAAGGAGCGTTTTGGAGTAGATGGCATTACAGCGGGTTTTGGCGGGGTCTACAGCTCGTACCATCTTACAGAAAAAAGCTACATGGAAGCACTGCAGGTCCTTAAAATAAAAAACCGCTTTAAAGAAGGGGCATCCGATCTTTTTGGCTATGAAAATTTAGGTGTTTATCAGTTCCTTGATGTCATTCACCAGAAGCAGTCCGCAAGCCGCTACAGAAATCCAGCGCTCGATAAATTGCTGGAGTACGACCGGCTCCATAAGACCGATCTGTACAACACGTTGGATACGTACCTGTCTGCCGGTTCCAATACACATCTTACAGCCAGTCTGCTCCATATTCATCTCAACACACTGACCTATCGGCTGAAACGAATTGCTGAAATCGGGCAGATCGACTTTAGGAATACGAACCAGAAAACGATGCTTTATCTGGATTTGAAGATTCAGCAGCTTTTTTATTGAAGAGCATTTGTGAAATTTCACAAACGGTCTTCTTTTTTTTCTCTTTTCCTCACAAAGAAATTTAAAGAGGAAAGGATTATACTGTAGGCACAGTAATAATGAAAACGCCATCATTTATGGCGCCAGGAGGTTTTTACAATGATTATTGGTGTACCTACAGAGATTAAAAACAACGAGAACCGTGTAGCTTTAACGCCGGCGGGTGTAGTTACTTTAATAAAAGCTGGACATGAAGTATTAGTAGAAACAAACGCGGGAGAAGGAAGCGGATTCCCTAATGAAGAATACGCTGCAGCCGGCGCAAACATGTTCGACAGCGCTGCGGACGTTTGGGCTAAAGCAGACATGATCATGAAGGTTAAAGAACCTCTTGCTTCTGAATATAATTACTTCCGTCCTGGATTGATTCTTTTCACATACCTTCACCTTGCAGCTGAGCCAGAGTTGGCGGCAGTTCTTACAGAGAAAGGTGTAACAGCGATTGCTTATGAAACTGTTGAGCAAAACCGTACGCTTCCATTGTTGACTCCAATGAGTGAAGTAGCAGGACGCATGTCTGCACAAATCGGTGCTCAATTCCTTGAAAAACCAAAAGGCGGAAAAGGTATCCTTCTAGGTGGTGTACCAGGAGTTAAGCGCGGAAAAGTAACCGTAATCGGCGGCGGTGTTGTTGGAACAAACGCTGCAAAAGTAGCAGCAGGACTTGGTGCTGACGTGACCATCATCGACTTAAGCCCAGACCGTCTTCGCCAATTGGAAGACATCTTCGGAAAAAGCGTACAAACGCTGATGTCCAGCCCAATGAACATCGCGGACGCAGTAGCAGAATCTGACCTTGTAATCGGTGCTGTTCTTATTCCTGGTGCTAAAGCACCAAAGCTAGTTACAGAAGAAATGGTTAAATCCATGACTCCTGGATCTGTTATCGTAGACGTAGCGATCGACCAAGGCGGTATTTTCGAAACGGTTGACCACATTACAACACATGACAACCCAACTTACGAAAAACACGGCGTTGTTCACTATGCAGTAGCTAACATGCCTGGTGCGGTTCCTCGTACATCTACTATCGCATTGACGAACGCAACCGTTCCTTTCGCTCTTCAAATTGCAAACAAAGGTGTAACAGAAGCCGTATTGTCCAACCCTGCATTGAAATTGGGCCTTAACGCAGCCGGCGGACATATCACTTACGAAGCAGTTGCTAAAGATCTCGGGCTTGAGTATGTTCCTGCAGAATCTGCACTTGAAAAAGCTTTTCAAGCCATCTAATTTATAAAAGCTATTAGCACTTTCCTCTCTTCTTTAAGAGGGGAGGGTGCTTTTTTTATGTCTACTCAATGGAGAGATACTTCCGCTTTTCTTTATTTCCCGGTAAATAATTTGTCGAACGAGCACCAATGTACATTGCTTTCTTTTCCACTTTCTCCTATAATTTTACTTTATGAAAAACTAAATACACCTCGGTTCGAGAACTCCCGCTGTAACAAAACTAGGAGGTTATTGGCGTGTTTAACGTTTATTACGGTATTTTATTTGCTGCCGTGAACTTTATATTATTCTTAATCAGTTACCGTCTGTTTGGCCGTAATGGTTTATATGTATGGGTTGGAGCAGCTACCATCCTGGCGAACATCCAAGTGGTAAAAACGATTGAGATGTTCGGTCTAGTGATGACACTTGGTAATACTTTGTATTCCGAAATATACCTTTCTACCGACTTATTAAATCAAAAGTACGGTCACCAAAGAAGCGAAGAAAGCCGTTTGGTTTGGCTTTTTCACGCTAATCATGACAACTGTAATCATGCAGATGGTCTTGTTGTTTGAACCCGCTCAAAGCGATATTGCCCAAAAGCCGATGGAAGCACTGTTCGGGCAGGGGTCTATGAATGGAACGTATGGTTTGAGATTTTCATTACGACCTACCTGCTAAAATTTATCGTTTCTGCTGCATCCACACCTGTTATTTATCTTGCAAGAAGCTTTAAATCCAAGGAAGAAACAAAGGGGCTGTCCTGAAAGTCGAAAATTGACCTTCAGGCAGCTCCTTTGACGTGAAAAATCTTCAATGAAAAGTTGATTGGAGTGCAAGGTGCGAGACTCCTGCGGGACTAGCGTGACAGGTGAGACTCCCGCAGGCGCTTGCGCCAAAAAGTAGGCGTTCACGCCGGTAAGGCTCACCGCACGCCCCGCGGAAAGCGAGCAGCCTGGAGCGGAGATCAACAGCTACCAGACTTCTTGGACAGCCCCTTTTTTAGTGGCTGCTGCTTATTTTTTCATTTCTTTAATCATGGAATCCAACACTGCATTTCTTTCGGCAAGCTTTTGATTGACCTGCTTCTGAATGAGCAGCATTTGATCAAAATGGGTTTCAATTTTTGCTTTGTCTTTCGCTTTGATTGCTGCCTTAAGATTTTTCTTTTCCGTCTTGGCCTTATCGCGGAGAGCCTTCATCTCGTGACAGATCTTTTTCATTGCCTGATGGTTCTGATTTTGGTGCCAGGCACCGGGCTTTTCATTCCCCGTATGCAGTCTGAGGATCGTATCCTTTTTTAACAGCGCTTCCTGCTTAAGTTCGTAATACTGGATTTTCAATCGGTTTTTCTCGTGAAGCTTGTCTTTGTAAGGGGCAAGCTCTTTCCACATATGGTCTCTATGCATGTGGTGTTTTGGCTGTTTTCCACTGTTTCCTTCTGCGTTTGCATGTACCAGTCCTGTGAAAAGCCCGATGCTTAAACAGAGTACTGTGGCTAAAATCATCACACGTTTCATGATGTTCATTCCTCCTTTGATTGGTGATACATCATTAGTGTGAGCAGCTTACAAGAAAATATAGGAAAAACATTATGTAATTTTTTTCATAAGTGATAGTCCTATAGATGCCGCAGCACACGATTGACCGTTTCACGGCGCAGGCCGACAAACTGGCCGATCTCCTCCTGTGTCAGCACATCTTTTACCGACATATCCGGAAAATATTGCTGAAACCAGTTTTGCAGCAAATCCACCCGTTCTTTTGTGGCGACAGCGGTCAGCTGGTCGATGCGCTGCTGCATCATTCGAAGCTTTGTTTGCAGCAGCAATGCCACTTCCCGGTACTTTTCCGGGTTCTCCGAGAGCTCCCTGTACCACTCTTTTTCAGGAATCACTTCCACTTCGGCCGGAAGAAGAGCCATAGCCGTCCCATGATAATCTTTTTCGCTGATTAGCGAGTGGTGCGGGATTACTTCTCCAGGCACGATCAAATTCAGCAGTGAAGCGGTTCCATCTTCATGTACACGGACCACTTTAAGGAGCCCGCTTTTCAGTTCAAAGAGCGGACCGCTTTCTCCCTGACGAAACAATATTTCCCCTTTATGTAAAAACACGACGTGTTCCACCTCTTTGCATAAGTCTCATTCAACTATAACATGCAGACAAAGGCGGAAAAAGGAGATCCTATAAGTTTAATAATCTCTTCCTTTTCCGGAATCGGATATTTCAAGCAGGTCACCGGGATAGGGCTCAAACCAGCTTTGGCGGAGTATTTCTTCGTCTTCAAAACGGTATGCCCATGATTTGAGCAGTGCCATCACGCTCGAAAACGGCTCTTTTTTCTCCGCTACTTTATCTGTAAGCTCCAGAAAGTATGATTTTTCTTTGTCGTTTAAGAAACGGTCAAATGCTTTTGCCATTTCCTTTGCAGCATTTATGCTGGAATCATAGCGTGCCGTCCTCAAAAAAAGGCGGCGCAGCCCCTTTTCATACAATGAAAACAATTCCTCTGGCTGTTCTTTATTTTTCAAGATGCGCGTCAGAACCTTTTGTGTCGGGCGGCTGTAGGCAAGAAACAAATACTTGTTTACTTCATGAAAGTCCGTCAGCCTTTGTAGAGACTCTTCTTTTTTCAGTTCCCTGTAGGCAGCCAGCAAGAATATTTTTGTGAAAAAACGTTCCCTGATCAGGAAGTTATTGAGGCGCCCCTCGTCTTCTACGGCTAAATGGGGATACAGCTCAAGCACTTTGCCGCCAAAAAGGCCGCTGCTTGAGCCGATGGCCGGACCTTTCTCTGTTGAGGTATACAGCTTTACTTCTTTCAATCCACAGGAAGGCGAACGGCTTTTTAAAATAAAACCATCGATATGCTGAAGAGACTGGAGGTAAGCATCTGAAAACTTTTCCATATCGGCAGTAACGTCTTTGTCCGTTTTAGGCTGCATGAGGCGCTGTTCCCCATTTTGAAGAACGATTCTGATCGTCTCTCTCGGTGTTCCGAGTCCGATTTCAACTTCGGGACATACCGGCAGAAAGTCAACATGCCTCATTAGTTTGCGGATGGTTGGATGATGGATTACGTCACCGTTATAACGGCAATGATCAAATTCTAAACACTGGCTGACAACAAGCTTTGGCTTTGCGAACACTCCCATTGCAATTCTCCTTTTTACAAATCTCATAAGAGCATTGTTTCCCAATCAAAAAAACCTCATTCTAAAAGTAGAATGAGGTTCCTTCAGCACCGTTAGATCGAATAGGTTAGGAAGTTTCCTTGTTTCCCGCCCATTTTTTCATAAAAACGCTGTGCTCTTTTGTTGTCATCTGCCGTTTCCCACAGCATGGACGCATAGCCGTTCTTTACTGAATACTCTTTGCAGGCATTGAACAATCCTTCAGCTACAGCTGTTCCCCTGCTGTCCTCGGCCACATACAGATCGTTCATAACCGTGATTTCTGCCGCCCGGGTCGTGCTGTATGTAAAATAAAGCGTCGCAAAGCCTTTAAGCTCTCCGCCATGTTCTGCGACAAACTGAATGCCTCTCGCTTTTTTTAAAAGCACACTGATCAGCGCATTCAGCTTTTCATCTTCCGGATGAGGGCAATTGTAGAAATCCACAATATATTCAAGCATGAGCGACCGCAGCTGTGCAGTATCTTCTTGCTGTGCGGTTCGAATACGTACTGACATTTTCATTCCCCTTTTCATTTCTGATTAAAAGCGAGCTCCGTATACCTGCCGATCTCTTCATAGCCGATATCACTGTAAATTTTGCTGGAAGAAGGGTTGGTCTCATCGGTATAAATCGTACAGAACTTCCTGCCGGATTGAAGGAGTTCCCTGCTAAGATCTGCAACGCATGATTTGGCAAAGCCTTTTCTCCGATGCTCTGGAGGGGTGTACACCATATTGACCGTCATCCCGTTCTTTGTAGGCCTCGTAATTGCCGCCATACTGACAGGCTGATCAGAGTCCCAAATATAGACTCTCTTTTCCTGAATCTTTTGGCGGGCTGTTTGCATCGCCTCCTGCTCTGTCAACAGCGATCGGGTCTCACTTCCCATTTCATACAGCCATTTTCCTGCGAGCTCGCTGTCTTTCAGGCTGGCCTGCCGCATTCTTCCCAGAGTAGGTGTGAAGGCTGTTAACCGCTCAAGCCGGTACAGCATCATTCTCATGGAAATTCGGTGGCTGTTCCCCGTTTCTCTCAGCCACATTTCTGCAAAAGCACGCGCAAGTTTTGCAGGTGCCGTAAGCTTCGATATTCCCCAGTCTTGCATGGCTAGCTTCTTGATCAAGAGGGGAAGTGCTTCTTCTTTGCCGAAAATAAGCAAAGGACGAGGAGGGTTCATAAAGGCAGTAAGCAGGATATCACCGCCTTCTCTTATACAGCATAAAAAAGGGGGATTGCTGCTTGATGCCTTAACCTCCATATCAGCAAGACAGCTGGACGTTATCAATTCCGCTGCTGCTTCATGCTTCATCAAAAATGATTCAGCGCTTTTATAAAAGTCTTTGATCTCACTGAATTGCTCCAGCTCCATATTCTCACCGCCATACATTCATTTTGCCAATCTCCTTTATTAAGTTTCTATGAACACGAGGGGTAAACCTCCTTTTGTACAACGATCACCCGTTTCTGATTTATTAAAGAAAACCTAAAATGCATATTCATTGGCATCCTATGAAAATCCCTTTATCATGACTAACAGGCATGACAATTAATATGAGAGGTTTGGTGAAAAAATGGCAGCAGAAAAAAATCAGCACATCTTATTAACGAGCCGTCCGAAAGGGATGCCGACGATGGACAACTTCAAATTTGAAGACATTTCGATCCCTGAACCGAAGAATGGACAAGTATTGCTTAAAACGCTCTATCTTTCCGTGGATCCTTACATGCGAGGCAGAATGAATGATACAAAATCCTATGTTCCTCCTTTTGAATTGAACAAGGCGATCAGCGGAGGAGTTGTGGCGGAGGTTGTTCAATCCCGTTCCAGCGAATTGGAAGAAGGAGACCTTGTTATCGGAAATCTTGACTGGGCACTCTATTCAGTCGCGGAGGATGCACAAGTCAGAAAGATTGATCCTGATCTAGCTCCAATCACTACTAACCTTGGTATTCTTGGAATGCCTGGCCTCACTGCCTACTTCGGATTACTGGATATCGGCAATCCTCAGCAAGGGGAAACTGTTGTCGTATCAGGTGCAGCCGGTGCAGTAGGAAGTGCCGTCGGCCAAATCGCTAAAATTAAAGGTGCCCGTGTAGTAGGAATTGCAGGTTCTGAAGAAAAGATCAGCTATCTCAAAAATGAACTTGGTTTTGATGCCGTGGTAAACTACCGTGAAGCAGGCAATATCCGAAAAGCTCTTAAAGAAGCTTGCCCGGACGGTGTCGATGTATATTTTGATAATGTGGGAGGAGAAATATCGGACGCGGCATTGAGCCTGCTCAACCAGAATGCCCGCATTCCGCTTTGCGGCCAAATTTCCCTGTATAATCTTGAAAAAGCCGATCATGGCCCCCGTATTCAAGGACAGCTGCTCATCAACAGCGCCTTGATGAAAGGATTCATCGTCAGCAACTATGCTTCTCACTTTGAAGAAGGAGCGAAACAGCTTGGACAATGGCTCCAAGAAGGAAAACTGAAATACGAAGAGAATATCGTAGAAGGCTTTGACAACACGATAGATGCGTTCTTAGGATTGTTTAAAGGAGAAAACCTCGGCAAGCAGCTCGTTAAAGTATCCGAGCTAAGCCGTTAATTGCTATAAAATAACCCCAGACCTGACAAAGGTCCGGGGTTTTTATTATGCCGGGCTAAACAGCCGCTTCAGCTTTTCTTGATCCAGCTTCAGCGCCTAGAGACTCGGACGCTTCACTCCTTCAATACAACACAAAAACCTGTGTTGCTATTCAGGAGCTCCACCGTTTTTCGTCTCTAAACAGCCGCTTCAGCTTTTCTATTCACCTTTAGCCCTGAGATTGTATACATTGAACAAAAAGGAATTGAGGAACTTTCATGAAGATGCTTGATCCCAAGAAGCTGTATGTCCAGTATCGCCCCAATGCAAATCCTGCGGATCCAAAATATCCAAGGCGGTATACACTTACTCACTCTGATACTAAGGCACAGCTGTACCTCGTGGCAGGGCCTGAATTTGCTTATGATACGACCAACGAGATGAGAGATGAAGTTTTTGCCGAATGGAAAACATTTAACCGTGAAAAAATTCTGTACGGCTATGTATTGATTGCGGACGAAAACATAAGTAAAAGCCAGGCTAAAACAAGAAATGAGATTTTCATGAGCGAATTGCCGCGGGTACTGGAAGCTTTTTTCTATGGAGACCGCTTCTTTTTCCAGGCACACCCGGAATATAAGGATGCTCCTGTCTATATTCAATTTGAATCAGTTTATCCTGAGTATCGCCAGGTAAAGTCTTATGGGCCGATCTCTAAATACCAATAAGTAAGAGGTGAGTTCCTTTTGTATGAAGCCCGCTCCTATACCAATCTGCTGATCCAGCAATATCAAAATAACAAAGCGACGGTTCAATATCCCCAAATCATTGGGCTGCCCAGTACCGAGACGCAGATTAAGCTGAACAAGGCGATAAAGGATAAGGTATTCAGCCTGATGGATGAAAACGGAATCAAGCGCAAGGATTTAGAAGAAATGACAGGCTTATTTGAAGTAAAACTCAATCAGGGAGACTGGCTGAGCATCGTGTTCACAAATTACGCCTATTGGAAAAATGCTGCCCACGGCCTTACACTCCAGGGATCGATTACGATGAATGTAAAAACCGGCACCATTTATGAGCTGCGTGATCTTTTTAAGGAAGGAAGCTATTATAAAACAAGGCTCACCGCCCTCATCAAAAAGCAGTTCAAAAAATTTCAATTCCCGCTCATTCAGCCCTATCAGAGCGTAAAAGACACGGATGACTTTTATTTAACAAAATCAGGTCTCGTCATCTATTACCAAAGCTATGAATACACGCCTTACTATGTCGGAATTCCTGAATTTACGATTCCTTATAATAAAATTGCTTCTATACTCAAACCAGAAGTGAAAATCAGCTCTTAAGCTTTTTCAGCCGTTTCGTTGATTTTAGTTCGGCAACAGAAACAGCCCCAATCCCAAACATGGCCGTCCGCAGTTCAAATTCAATTTGATCAAGCTTTGAAATGATGGCATGTTCATTTTCAATAGCAGCCGGCAAAAGGGTACGGCCATAGCCGGCAAGGTTTGCACCAAGTGCCAGTGCCTTTGCAGCGTCCACACCGTTATTCAGCCCGCCGCTTGCAATGACAGGAACCTCTGCCGAGCATCCTTTCACTTCATTAAGAACCTCCGCAGTTGAATTTCCCCACTCCAAGAAAGCTTCTGCCGCTTGTTCTCGCATTTTGTCTTTAGATCGGTATTTTTCTACTTGAATCCAAGAGGTTCCGCCCGCTCCTGCTACATCAATAAACTGCACTCCTGCGTCGATCAATTTTTGGGCAGTCTCCCTATCGATACCCATTCCCACTTCTTTTACACCGACCGGAACAGGCAGGTTTTTCGCCGCCTCTTCAATTTTTTTCAGTAGATTAGAGAAGTTGACGTCTCCTTCCGGCTGGAAAATTTCCTGCATGCCGTTAAGATGCAGGACAAGCCCATCTGCTTCGGCAACCTCAACAGCTTTCATGCACTCACGCAGCCCATACCCATAATTCAACTGCACCGCCCCCAGGTTAGCGATGACTGGTACAGAAGGAGCATAATTCCTGATTTGAAACGTGTAGGCTGTCTGCCCGTTCTCGATGGCAGCCCGCATGGATCCTAATCCAACCGCCCATCCTTGTTTTTCCGCAGCCAAAGCGAGAGCCTTATTAATCTGATACGCTTTTTCTGTGCCGCCTGTCATTGAACTGATCAAGAAAGGGGTTCTCATCGTTTTTCCGAGAAAAGAAGAAGACAAATCGATTTCGCTGAAGTTGATTTCAGGGAGCGCGTTGTGCTTGAACCTGTAGTTTTCAAATCCTGTTGTCATCTTTTTCCCAGTCACATCTTGGTTTAGTGCAATTTCGATATGCTCGTTTTTTCGTTTTTCTGTATAGGAATTTTGCTCATCCACATCGATCTTCTCCTTTCCGGAACTTCTGTATCTTTCTAGACTTCCCCAAATCACATCCTGTTTAACGGCGTAAACGAATAAAAGCAGACAGTTGCACACTGCCTGCTTTTAAAAAATATGGATTTTATTCGAAAATCGAGCGGTACTCGCCATAGCCTTCTTTTTCAAGGTCCTCTCTCGGGATAAACCTCAATGCCGCAGAATTGATGCAGTAGCGCAGTCCCCCTGCTTCCCTCGGACCATCGTTAAACACATGGCCAAGATGAGAATTTGCTTCTTTGCTCCTTACTTCAGTACGAATCATGAAGTGGCTGAAATCCTTCTTCTCCTTTACATCCGTTTGGCGCATAGGCTTCGTAAAGCTTGGCCAGCCGCAGCTGGAGTCAAATTTATCAAGAGAACTGAACAGCGGTTCTCCAGAAACAATATCAACATAGATGCCTTCTTCTTTATGATCCCAATACGGATTTTGGAAAGGAGGCTCTGTTGCGTCATTTTGAGTGACTTCGTACTGAATCGGTGTTAATTTTTTCTTCAGTTCATTTTTGTCCGGCTTGGACTGCCAATGGCTTTTAATAAAGTCTTCACGCCCAGAACCCGTACGATAGCGTTTATAATGAGCCGGATTTTTCTTATGATAACCCTGATGGTACTCTTCGGCTGGGTAAAAAACAGAGGCTGGCAAAATTTCAGTCACGATCGGCTTCTGGAAGCGGCCGCTTTTAGCAAGTTCTTGCTTAGAGGCCTCTGCCAATTCCTTTTGCTCTTCATTATGATAGAAAATCGCTGTGCGGTACGAATCGCCCCGGTCATAAAATTGTCCGCCAGGATCGGTCGGATCGATCTGCTGCCAGAAGAGCTGCAGCAGCTTTTTATACGGAAACAATTCGGGATCAAACGTAATTTGTACCGCTTCATAGTGGCCCGTTGTATCGGAACAGACTTCCTGGTATGTCGGATTTTCCGTGTGCCCGCCTGTATAGCCTGACACTATACTGATGATGCCCGGCATTTCCTCAAACGGAGAAACCATGCACCAGAAACATCCACCCGCAAAAGTCGCAAGCTGCTGATTGTTATGCTGAGTATTCAAAGACCTCACTCCCATTCTTTTGAAAGTCTTATTGTTCTATTGTTCCTATCATAAAACAAGTATGGCACTTAATAAAAAAATAATGCCTAGTTGGAAGTGCTGAAGTGTTCGGTTAGGCCCGAAAAGCGCTGGACTTTGGCATTAAACGTTATTATGAAAATGACGTGCTATGCAAGTAAATGGAGCAAAATCGCAAGTAAAGTCTATATTCTCGCAAGTAAAGATTGGAAAGTCGCAAGTAATCCTTGTCGAACCGCAAGTAACGAGCCATTTTTCGCAAGTAAGCCACCCCGATCAGTCGTCCGCAATCCCTTCCAGCGGTTTATCTTCCTATAAACGGGCAAACTAACCGTAAGTACGACGAAACTGGAGGGAAAATCATGGCTAGAAGAAGTCGAAGGCCGCTTGTTCCTGAAGCAAGAGAAGCATTGGATCAATTAAAAGCCCAGGTGATGAGGGATGTTGGCTATCAAGTCGATCCGTCACAGCCTGACAGCGTTAAGTTTGAAGTGGCTAAAGATGTTAATGTTCCTCTTCAAAAGGATTATAACGGCCAGCTTACCGCGAAACAGGCGGGAACTGTTGGCGGACAGATTGGCGGCCGTATGGTCAGCGAGCTGATCCGGCAGGCGAAGCAGCATCTTAACAAACAGCATTAAAAAGGCTGGCGCACGGCATTCAAAAAAACTGCCAAGCGTCCAGCCTTTTTTATATTAAGGAATAAGCAAAATTCCATCCCCAATCGGGCGTTCACCCGCTGCATCGGATGGATCGGTAACGAGCTGGCTGTTCTTGACCATACCCGTCGATCCGCCGCCATCCAAGTTTAGCGCATCAACAGCTCCCAGAGATTTCATCAGCAGGGCTTCTTCGTCAAAATTCATGCCGATGCTGTATCCAGGACTCCGCCCATCAACCGTGACGAGCAGGATATTACCGTTTGGCTTAATGCCCGCAATGGTTCTTGGATTTCTCCGCTCACCGAAACGATAAAAGAATTCCGGATCATCGGGCTGATGAAACCCTTCTTTAGTGGCATCAATAAAAACCTTTCCGTTTTTCAGCAATCGTGGGCCACCATTGATGATGCCCATTTTTTCAGACGCGGGAACAGATTTGTTATCTGCAAAGACCCTTTTTTCCACGTAAAGTTTTTTACCGATGACGGCATGTTTCTGAAGCCAAGCCGCAGATTGGCCCGTTCCTGCAACAACAGAGCCTCCAAGCGGAATATCAGCTCCCCGTGACTTATGGACAGTCACCACTCTTCCCGTACTGTCCATAACCGCTTCAGCTCCCGGACCTTCTGGAGCTCTTTTTCCGAAAACAGAATTGTATTGAATCAGTTCGTCCTCATCTGTACACGTAAAATCGTGTTTAGGAAGTGTAGTTTCAAGATCACCCACGCCGCCGCATCCACGGATACGTCCGGGATCCCTGTTTAAACCATCCAGTTCAGCCGGCATGCCTTTTGTACCTTTAACGGTTAACTTAGTACGGACCGAGGAAATTTTAGATGTATTGTCTTTGCTGATGAGCAGGCTCGTTCTTCCGTTAACCGCTTCACTGATCAGTTCGCCGTTAATGACGGAAACTCCAGCTAAATCGCCTTCAGTACCATCCTGCGGACCCATGACAAAGTATCCTCCATTGATGCCGGCAATGGCCTTCTTTTTGGAAGCCATATCACTCAACTTTTCCCTGCCTGGCACAATGCCGTTTGCTAATGATGGCTCCATCTCTCCCCTCCACTTTTCAGGAGATACCTCAAGGACACTGACTGTCCATGGCCCGGAAGCCTCTTCGCCATCTTCGGGTATATAGACGACCTTAGCTTTTTTATAGCCTGCATTAACCAGCTTCTTTTGTTCAGAATTTGCTTCCATTTCCTTTTGAAAAGGCCCGGTCCGTACAAGATAACCGAGCGGCGTCCCGCGCAACGGATCATCCTGCGCCCGCTCGGCCACCGTTTTTACTGATGCAGCATAACCCTTGCCCGCAAGTTCATTCTGAAGCTCATCGGCTTCTTTTTTTGTTTCGGTAAAGGCTGCATCCACCATATATTCAGCATTGGGGTTATTTTCCCCATAAACAGCATGGGTGTAAGCCAGACCCTTCTGAAGCTGTTCGATATGCTTGGTTTTTGGCTGGGAAAAATGTTCTTCTGCATGAACCGTGTGTCCAGGGATCATCGTGCTCAACATCGACACAGCCACGAATGCCTGGAAACAGGAAGATAAAATCGTTTTGTGTTTCAAAAGCCATACCTCCAATTTTTATTGATTCAACGCAACAATAACTCAACTATATGTTGAAGGAGTTACAGCCATTTATAGAAGTTGTAAATGATTAGGTAAATGAAGGCAGAAGAGTATTAAGTCTAATCGAATGGCAAAATAAATTTTGTAATGGCAGTTTTATATTGACAAAATTTATCTTGTGCATTTATTATAATCTTTGTGCATAAATAGTTTGTGCACGAACTATTCACATTGCAAACTGTTAACATTATTAGAAAGAGGGGACGATAGTGGAATGAATCTGCTCAATAATGAGCTGCTGGATTCCTTTATACAAATACAAAAAGCACTCTATTCGTTAATGAAGGAAGATGCCGACCGAGCGGGGCTTACCGTGGTACAGCTCAAAGCGTTGTACAAGATCCGTCTTACACCTGAATTAGGTTTGAGAGAGCTTGCAGGCAGCTTAAAGCTGACCAACAGCACGATGAGCGGAGTGGTAGACCGCCTTGTCGCTCATGAACTATTAGAAAGACATACTTCCTCTGCCGATCGAAGGGCCATCACACTTAAGCTCACGAAAATAGGAGAAGAAAAGCTTCAGGAAGCAACTGGAAATAATTCTTTTTTTACCAAAAAAATAATGGAATTGACGGATATGCCGCAAGAAGATAAGGACCATTTACTCAGGATTCATCATCAAGTACTGGACGTATTGACAACCAAGGAGGAAAATCAGGAATGAACATGAAACGTTTAGCTTTACTAAACGTAATAATTTTATTGATTTTAGTTGGGGGCGGAATTGCTGCTTATTATTACTACAATCAATCCGTTTCTTATATCAAAACAGATAATGCCCAAATCGCAGGAGAACAGGTCACGATTGCAGCACCAGCTAATGGAAAACTAACCGATTGGAAAGGCTCCCTCGGAAAAGAATTTAATAAAGGCGAAGAAATCGGTACAATCTCTGCTGCACCTTCAGCCGGAGCTGGAGCAACCCCTGCAGCTGCAGGAATGTCAAAGGTCAAAATCACTCTTCCAAAGGATGGAACAGTCGTACAGCAATCCGCAGTTGAAGATTCTTTTGTTGCAGCCGGAACACCGCTGGCGCATGTTTATGATTTAAGCAGCCTTTGGGTAACAGCAAATGTGAAAGAAACGGACATTAATGATGTTAAGGTTGGCCAGGAGGTAGATGTGTACGTGGATTCTTATCCGGACAATACACTTTCTGGAGAAGTGAAAAAAATCGGCCTGGCTACTGCCAATACATTTTCTTTATTGCCAAACTCAAACAACACAGCGAACTATACAAAAGTAACTCAAGTTATCCCAGTTAAAATCTCATTAGACAGCTACCAAGGACTGGATATTGTACCTGGAATGAATGTAACCGTACGGATTCACAAGTAGGTGATATGATGTCAATCTATTTAACAGGCTACGCCATCCTATGCGTTATACTTTTGCTGACCGTTAACTATATGGCCATCCGCTCAAAACGCAAAAAACTGGGCGAAGAGACCGAACTGATCTCGGAAAGGGCTACGGGCCATCCGGATGAGTCCAACGTCCTCATTGATGAAACACTTGAGGATACAGCCGTTTCCGAGCCTGCACTTGAGTATGTAACATCTGCTGCAGAAAAGCATACAGAAGAGCGCTCGCTTCAGCGGACGGAAAGCGGTAAAAAAGATGAGCCGATTCACGTTGGCAAGATACTTACGGTTCTTATGCTCGGTGCCTTCATCGCCATCTTGAACCAAACCTTTCTGAATGTAGCCATTCCCCACATCATGAACGACTTGAACGTCTCTGCCAACACGGTGCAGTGGATTACAACAGGCTATATGCTCGTTAATGGTGTATGTATACCGATTACCGCTTATCTTATTGAAAAGTTTGGGACACGAACGCTATTTATTACCGCTATGTTCCTTTTTACAGCCGGAGCGGTCATCTGCTCGCTTTCCGCCACCTTTGGCATGCTGATGGCGGGAAGGGTTGTTCAGGCTGCAGGAGCTGGAATCATCATGCCGTTGATGATGACCGTATTCCTTACTGTTTTCCCGATTGAAAAACGCGGCCAGGCGATGGGAACCATGGGGATTGCCATGCTGTTTGCACCAGCCATCGGCCCTACGCTCTCCGGGTATATCGTTGAAAATTATTCCTGGAGACTTTTATTTGATATCATTATTCCTTTTGGTGTGATCGACCTTATTATTGCTTTTGCATGGATGAAGGACGTTATCAAGAAATCAAGCCCTAAGTTCGATTTCCCGGGGTTCCTTTTCTCCACGTTCGGTTTCGGATTCTTGCTCTACGGATTCAGTGAAGCAGGAAACAAAGGCTGGACCAGCACCATCGTCCTTTCGAGCATTATCATCGGTATCGTTTCACTTGTCGCTTTCACTTATAGAGAGCTGACGACTGACAAACCGATGCTCGACCTGAGAGTTTTTAAATATGATGTATTTGCCTTAACGACCGTCATCAGCATGATCATCAACATGGCCATGTTCGCCGCCATGATCCTGCTTCCCATTTACCTGCAGAACATCAGAGGATTCACGCCTTTTGAATCCGGGCTCTTACTTCTTCCTGGAGCGATCATCATGGGCATCATGTCTCCAATTTCCGGCGCGATCTTTGACCGTATTGGAGCAAGGCCGCTGGCGATTGTCGGATTAACCATTACCGTTATCACCACTTGGGGTTTCAGCCATCTATCGACCGATACCACGTATGGACATATTCTGTTCCTTTATGTATCCCGTATGTTCGGTATGTCCTTCTTGATGATGACCGTCATGACAGCAGGAATGAACCAGCTGCCGCGGTACTTAAACAGCCACGGAACAGCCACTTCCAATACGATGCGCCAGGTTGCGGGGTCACTCGGTACAGCTTTTCTCGTTACCGTGTTCTCCAACCGCCAGGAGTATCACATGGCGGACTATTCCAATGTAGTGACGAGCGCAAATCCATACATCGCTGATAAGCTTTCAGCGCTCGGGCAAGGACTTGCTCAGATGGCAGGATTACCTGGGGGAGCAGGAAGTTCGCTTGGCATTCAAGTGATCTATGGAACAGCAGCAAAACAAGCAGCCATCGACGGAATCAATGATTCGTTTATGGTCGCAACCGGAATCGCTGTTATCGCCCTCATCCTTTCCTTCTTCATCAAACGGGTCATCCCGCCAACAAAATAAATGACTGAAGGCAAGCTCACCCATTGAGCTTGTTTTTTTTATGAAAACGAATGAAAACCCTTACATGTCAAGGGTTTCGCTTGCCTGCTTCTTTTAAAAATCACCCAGATTCTTGCATTTTCCGCAAGATTTATTCTTCCATAATTCTCCCTCTGCCATTCCCTCATACCCTGTCACATCCTTTGGTCCGATTAAAGCATGCATCCTCCGTTTTTCTCTCTTTCTGGGCCGTATCCGCACTATCTCGGCATGAGCGGTTGTATCGATTTTGAAGCTTCGTTATACTCGTAACCGTTGCTTATTGAACGGGAAAAAACGAGGAAATGAGGAGTGAAAGAGTTGAATTTATCTACTACTAAAAATAAACGAATTGTGGTAAAAATCGGTTCAAGTTCACTGACAAGCAGGCATGGAGAAATCAGCCGCAGAAAATTGGAACGGCTGGTCGACGAGATTGTCATGCTTAAAGATGAAGGACATGAAGTACTGCTGGTTTCTTCTGGCGCTGTGGCAGCCGGCTACAGAAAGCTCGGCTGCCTTGCGAGACCAACTTCTCTTCCAGAAAAACAAGCTGCAGCATCGATCGGCCAAGGGCTGTTAATGGAAGCTTATTCTGAACGATTCCTATCCCATGGCTATACAGCTTCACAAATCTTGATTACAAGAAGTGATTTTTCTGACCGAAAACGATACAACAACGCGCGCAATACGATAAACGTATTATTGGATCGCGGTATCGTTCCTATAATTAATGAAAATGACACGATTACCGTTGAACGTCTGAAGTTCGGTGATAACGACACCCTTTCAGCAAAAGTATCAGGGCTTGTAAATGCCGATCAGCTGCTGATCTTATCAGACATCGACGGGTTATATACAGATGATCCAAGAAGCAATCCAGACGCAAAACTTTTAGAAGAAGTATATGAGATCACACCAGAAATTGAAGCTTCAGCCGGTGAGTCCGGAAGTGAGGTCGGAACCGGCGGCATGCGTTCCAAGATAGATGCTGTCAAGATTGCGATGGCATCGGGCATTCCTTCATTTTTAGGGGATGCAGCAGTACCCCACATTATCTATAATGCGGTTCAGGAAACAGCCAAAGGAACGTACTTTACACCAAAAGACGACTCAGAAAACCTGGATGTCAGAAGACAGTGGATTGCTTTTCATTCCGGTCCTGAAGGAGAAATTATTGTATCAAATGAAGCAAAAGACGAGATTGCAGAACACAAAAGCCTGTATCCTGACGGCATTGAATATGTAGAAGGCTATTTTAAAAAAGGTGCCGTTGTGCGAATTAAAGATTTGGACGGCTTACAGATCGGCCTAGGTGTGAGCAATTATTCTTCAAGACAGCTGATCAAGATTAAAGGGCATTCCAATGACGAGATTGCGGACATTATCGATGTTGATCCACAAGAAGCCATTCATAATGCTGATCTTGTGTGCCACACCCAGTTAGCTGTACCACTATTATCTTAAGGAGGCGTTGGATGAGTATTTTAGAATCTGAAGTGAAAAATAAAACCAATGTAAAAGAACAGGCGAAGGCAGCGCAAAAGGCCTCAAAAGAAATTGCCATACTGAGTGAAAAGGATAAGAACGAGGCGCTCTTCATATTAGCTGATGAGCTTGAAGAGCAGGCTTCCTTTATATTAAATGAAAATGAAAAAGACTTGCAGAACGGCAGGGAGAAGGACTTCAGCCAAGCCTTTATGGACAGGCTGTCGCTTACAGAAGAACGAATTAAAGATTTTGCAGAAGGACTAAGACAAGTTGCCGGACAGGATGACCCTGTTGGTGAGACGGTCAGTGAATGGACCCTCGACAACGGCATGAAGGTTGAACAAAAACGTGTACCGCTCGGAGTGATTGGCATGATTTATGAAGCACGGCCAAACGTCACTGTGGATGCTACCGGCTTAGCTTTAAAGTCAGGCAATGCAATCGTCTTAAAAGGCGGTTCAAGCGCCATTCATTCCAATAAGGCCATTATCCAGGTCATTCAGCAGGGGCTGGCTAAAACCAGTATTCCTGCTGATGCCGCTCAATTGATTGCAACAACAGATAGAAAAGCCTCAAGTGAGCTGTTTACGATGAAAGAACATATTGACGTACTGATTCCACGCGGAGGCGGTTCTTTGATCAATACGGTTGTGAACGAAGCGACGGTTCCTGTTCTTGAAACAGGCGTTGGAAACTGCCATATTTATGTTGATAAAGAGGCTGATTTGGAGAAAGCCCTCAATATACTCATTAATGCGAAAACCGACCGTCCTGCGGTGTGCAACGCAGCAGAGACCTTGATCATTCATAAAGACTGGCTCAATGAGTATCAATCTGTGCTGGAAAACGTGCTGAAGGAACATGGAATTTCCGTTCATGGCGACGAGTTTGTTGTTTCTGCCTTCGCCGATGCTGTTCCAGCTTCCGAAAAGGATTGGGCAGAAGAATTCCTTGGCCTTTCTATCGCGATCAAAACCGTAGAGAGCACGGAAGAAGCGATTGAACACATCGACCGCTACGGTACAAAGCATTCTGAAGCCATCGTCACAGAAGACGCTGCCACAGCAGAAATCTTTATGAGCCGCATCGATGCAGCTGCCGTGTACCATAACGCGTCTACACGCTTCACTGACGGGTCTGCGCTGGGCTTCGGGGCTGAAATCGGCATCTCTACCCAAAAGCTTCATGCACGCGGCCCTATGGGCTTACCAGCGCTCACGACGACAAAGTACTGCATGACCGGTGACGGACAGATCAGATAATCGGTAGTTCTATAAAAGGGGCTGTCCAGAAAGTCGAAAATTGACCTTCAGGCAGCCCTTTTTTGGCTTGAAAAATCTTCAATGAAAAGTTAATTGAAGTGGAAGATGCGAGACTCCTCCGGGACTAGCGTGACCGGTGCGACTCCCGCCGGTGCGTGCACCAAG
>NZ_JARMMC010000036.1:0-39593 GCF_036216745.1 Fictibacillus sp. B-59209
TTGTTTGGTTTTCAAAGAACTGTTATTCCGTCGCGTCCGATCAGCGACAAGGAATATCTTATCAAGTTTTGCTTGCTAAGTCAACAACTTTTTTCAAACGTTTTTTCGAAGAAAATTATGTATCAAAAGCAGCAACGTTTATTACTATACCAGCGATTCTTAGAGTGGTCAACCTTTTTTAGAATAAAAAAACCAACTTATTTAAACAGCAGAAACCAACCGCTCCTGCAAGAACCCGTAATAAGGTTGAATTCCAATTGGTCCTAGGCTCCCAGGCCGTTTCCAACTCAGTTAAACTGTAGAAATTAAAGCGATGCCGACAAATGAATATCGATTGAACTTTCTTCCCAATTTCCTTCTTCCTTCTATTCTTATGTTCGACTCTCATTGAGCCGGTCTCCCTCAAACACCTCTAAAACAAAAAAGAACCTGGCAGACTTCTATCGCCCAGGTTCTTCGCTCTAATTTTTTGCAGCTTGTTTCAATAGTTCCATTTTGGTGGACCACACTTTTTTGCTCAGATCGACGAAATAGGTTTGCGGATTCAGCTTTCGCATGTGCTGTGGCCAGAACATTTTGATCTGGCTTTTATAATAAGATTTAATCTCTTGTACGGTTGGAAGTTCGTAAATCAGCTCTCCATCTTGGAAGACCGGCTTCAGGAGCTCCTCCGCTTGAAAACGATGGATGGTCTTATCTTTATAGGTCTCCACAGGATCAAACAGGTAGATATCTTTTTCGGGAAGCTTCTCTCCTACCATTGCAATGTAGTCTGCTTCCGCTTTTCCGGTATCTTCGTTCACAATCCGGTAGACGGTTTTAAAGCCCGGAGTTGTTACTTTTTCGACGTTTCCGGAGACTTTAATGGATGGAACGTATTCACCATTGTTTTCACGGGCAACCAATTTGTATACTCCGCCCAACGCCGGCTGATCGGCAGCTGTAATGAGCTGTGTGCCGACACCCCATGAGGTAATCATGGCTCCTTGTCCTTTTAATTCGGAGATGACATCTTCATCAAGATCATTTGAGGCAACGATCATAGTGTCGTTTAAGCCTGCTTCGTCCAGCATCTTTCTCGCCTGTATGGAGAGGTAGGCCAAGTCGCCGCTGTCGAGTCTTATTCCTTTTAAGGTTTTTCCTTTATCTTTTAATTCAAGACCGATTTTTATCGCGTTCGGTAGACCGCTTTTCATTGAATCGTATGTATCTACGAGAAGTGTGCTCTGATCCGGAAGGGCCTCGGCAAATTTTCTGAACGCATCCTCTTCACTCGCAAAGCTTTGGACCCAGGAATGGGCATGTGTCCCTTTTGTAGGAATGCCGAAGTATTTACCGGCAAGAAGATTGGATGTTGCATCAAATCCTGCGATATAAGCCGCTCTTGCTCCCCAGATTGCAGCGTCTGCTTCCTGCGCTCTGCGCGTTCCGAATTCCATGAGATAGTCTTCAGGCGCCACTTGCTTGACGCGGGCGGCTTTTGTTGCGATTAATGTCTGGTAGTTCATGAAATTCAAAAGAGCTGTTTCAATTAAATGGGCTTCGAAAATTCTGGCTTCCACCCTGATCAAAGGTTCTTTCGGAAAAATAATCGTTCCTTCTTTAACAGAAGCAAGATTGCCTGTGAACCTGAAATTCCTGAGTTCCTCCAGGAAACCTTCTTCATATTGCTCTTCCTGCTCTCTGAGGTAATTGATGTCTTCTTCTGAAAACTTCAGATTTTGCAGATAATATGCGATTCGTTCAAGCCCGGCAAATACAGCATAGCCATTGCCAAACGGGTTTTTGCGATAAAATGCTTCACACACGCATTTTTTGTTCTGTGTTCCGTTTTTCCAATGAGCATACATCATATTAATCTGGTACTTGTCCGTATGTAATGTTAGATCTTCATGCCGCATCATCATTCTTCACACCTTTCTCACCTTATTTTCCCTTAACTCACAATTCCTACTCTACTTCTTCTGCCCAAATAAAGAAAGCCCGGAGAAACGGTTTCTCTGGGCTTTTGATTAATATTCTATACCAGATTTGGTATGTGTTTTCTTGAATTCGGATGGGGCGGGATCAAAGTATTTCATCGTGAAGTTTCTGATGAACTCATTGTTCTGCAGATACCCTGAACCCCACGTCGGATCCATCGTCAGCCAGCGTCCATCCACTCTCGTCTCTATCCATGCATGATCCTGGCCTGCATACCCTGTAGCGATTCGTGCTTCCATCCCTCCTGCGCGTAAAAGCGCGATTCCGAGATAGGAAAAATCCTGGCAGACGCCTTTTTTCTCATGCAGTGTTTTGATCGCACTGTCATCGAAGGCGAATGACCGCTGATTCAGCTTTTGTACATCATAGCGGACATTCTTTGCTACATACTTATATACGGCCAGCGCCTTTTCTTTATCATTTGCCTTGCCTTTCATCAGTTTTTCAGAAAGACGCCCGATCTCAGGATCATCAGACTGAATGCCCCTTGACGGAAGACGATAGCGCCCATCATTCGGATTCGTGTTCTCTACATTGAAATGAGCCACTCCTGTAAAATGCTGAACATTCGTGTTACCCGATGTAATTTCTGGTGCGAAAACATTTACCTCATAGCTTCCCGGCCCAAAACGAAGATAAAACTTTCCGTTAAATTTGTAATTCTCTACAGGAATGGCATACATCGCTTCCAAACTTCCCTTTTTCGTCTGGACAAAGACAGTATCCGTATCCTTGGCATACTGGGCGTTAGGATTGATCCTACCCTTTACCTCATAATCAAGATCTGTTTTTCCCCCGCTTACTGTTGGGGATTCCAGTGTATAGCCGCGTTCGCTGTATTCTTTAGAAAATTCGATCGGCTGAGATGTATGGCCTGACGTGTTATCCACCTGCAGTTCAGCGGCCTGGTTGTAATAATTGGCCATGTTCTCTGCCGGCGTCATGATCTTAAGTGTATGAACCCCTTTTCCAAAATACAGCGGAAGACTGCTTTTGAACCTGCCGTTTTCAAGCGGAACCATGACCTTGGTCACCTGGGGTCCTTTTGACACTTCGATCATGAGGTCTTTCGCTTTTTTATCACCGATCGATCCGCTCAAATCAACCTTTCCATCCCTTTTCATATAGCCTTCTACTGTGGAATCCAATTTTAGGTCCTGCTTGTAAGCGTTTTGTGTATAGAGAACGTCTCTCTTCACTGCCGGATTGACATTGGTTACTTCCATTTCTGTAAGGTCGTAATAATAATCCTTGCTCTCATCACTCGGCAGGCTGACCTTCACCTTGTAGGTTCCTTTTCCGTCGAAGAGCTGGACTTTTTGCTTGTATTTGCCTCCCTTGATCGGAGACAGATATTTAAAATCGGGGCTGCCGCCTTTTTCACTATGCACCGTGATCAGTGCATAATTCGATTTTAAGTGTTTTGTATTTTTTATATTCCCTGAAACAATAAAGGCAGAGTTCACACTGAATTTTTTATACTTCGGGCTGGTAAGGGTTGCTCCAACCTTTCTGCTGTACCCGCTAAGCTGCACATGTTCCAAGTCTGTTTTCTCATTATTCTTCTCCGCCGCTGCCGAATACCGGTTCCCTGTTACGCCCTCATCCAGCTTTGGATCAGCTGTGTTTAACAGGCTGCAGCCCGGCACAGTTATCAGCAAAAACGGAAGAATTAAAATGAGGAGTATTTCCCTCATCGTGTTCACTCCTTAATTACGCTCTTATTTTGCGATATTTTTATTTTACGCCATTCAACCAGCTATCCAAAGCGTTTTTCCTTATCGGACTGCACAATTTAAAAAAAAGACAATCTTTCCTACTACTTTATCGCTGTAGTTCCTTGGATATGACACTATCATGATTGCCATCCGTTTCCAAAACTAATTCATGCCTTTACGTGAAACTCTCCAATGTACTATGACGTATACTTAGGAAAATACTATAATGGTTATATTAACCACTGATGAATTTGGGAGTGAGCATGATAGAAACACGGGATTATCTTACAAAAGAACTTACGATGGTTGAGAAGTGGGAAAAGGATCAAAAGGATCTCTGGTTATGGGAGAAACTCGGGCGTATTCCGTTCATGCTCCTGGATAAGATCACACCGAAATTTCTGCAGGATAAAATGCTGCAGATTGTGGACGAGATCGGCAGCTATGTTCACAACGGAGGCAAATATTTAGTCAGTGAGAAGTCGATTCTGAAAAAAATGAAAGAATACGAGGAACTGCAAGAAGATTTTACAGCTGCAGAGATCGGCAAGCTGCCTCTTGCGTCAATGGACAAGACAGCTTCTTATTTTAAAAGCTCCCGCACCAGGATGGCGACCGTCCAAGGCGCAACAACTGGTATCGGCGGGCTGTTCACACTTGGAATTGACATCCCTCTTGTCCTTGGTTTGTCACTGAAAACGCTGCAGGAAATTGCCATCTCCTATGGGTATGATCCTAACGAAAAAGAAGAGCGGATCTTCATCATTAAATGCCTGCAGTTCGCCTCTTCTGACTATGTAGGGAAACGTGCCATTCTTGAAGAACTCTCTATGACCGATGCGGAGCGTGACCGCCAGGCGATCTCTCAGCTGCAAGGCTGGCGTGAAGTGATCGCTGCTTACCGCGACAATTTCGGATGGAAGAAACTTTTTCAAATGGTGCCTGTTGCGGGAATTATCTTTGGGGCCTTCATCAATAAGTCCACCATAGAAGAGGTTGCGAAAACTGGAATGATGCTTTATCGGAAGCGGAGGATTTTAGAGCGTCTTCACCTGCTGGATGAGGAACCCTTAAATGAGTAAGGGGGAGTTTTTATCACTTATCCCCTGCCACCGCAGACATGAACGCAGCTTAAAAATAAAAGGAAAACCGATGGCACTTTGCGCAAGGTGCACCGCAATCTATGGTTCCTATCTGCTGCTTCCTTTTCTTTACTTTGTTCCGCAAGTACATAATCTTTTATTCGCTCTGCTTCTTCAGCTTCCGATGCTGATTGACGGCTTCACCCAAAAATGGAAATGGCGCGAGAGCAACAATACGTTAAGAGTTATTACAGGTTTATTGAGCGGCATCGGCCAGTGCATGATGATTTGGTATGCTGCAAATTTGTTGAAGCAGCTACTAAGCTGAAATTGATTAAGGGAGTGTTTTTATGTTTATTGCATTAATTATGACCATATTCACTACCATCATTGCAAGCTTCCAATTACTATTTTCCGGCCACGGCCTAGCTGGGGCCTCTCTGATCGGTTCTGGGACAGCAGTGAGTGCAGGAACAATGTACCTCTATCAAAAAAAGCATTCACAAAAGAAAAAGAAAAAGGAAGAAAACACATTTTGTGATGAAGTCTGTAATCAGATTGACTGCTGTTAATCTAAAATACATCAAGGGGCTGTTCAAGAAGTCTGTAAGCTGTNNCAAAAAGGGGCTGCCTGAAGGTCAATTTTCGACTTTCTGAACAGCCCCTTTGCTAAGTTGGCATATTTGGATTTTTAGTGTCATGAACATTAGATGAAGTTTCTTGCAGCCAAGCTTGTTTGCAGGATTCACTGACTTTCGGAATTACATATTTATTGATAATCGCTTCAATTTCATCATCGTCCAATAAGTTGTAAGTACACAAATAAGCTTTGCTCTTTAGAATGGACTTCTGATTCGTACGCAGTATAACATCCTTAAAGACCATTCCCGCAGGACGAGAACTGTGCCAGCCAACAGACATGCCCTGAATATCTGAAAACGGAATTTCTTTTCCTTTTCTCGTCACAAAGCCAGTGGGCTTAATTTGAAAGAGTATCTTATTCCCCCAAGCAATGGTCAATATTCTTAACAGAATTCCGCCAAAAAACAATAAGCCAACTGTTCCAATTAAAAAATTGAAAAAACCGCGGATTATACCCACATCCATTACAGAAGACATTAAGTAAAGTGAACCAGCAGTCAACAGCAATGAACCTACGACCATCCATTTAAGATTAAAACTGCTGTACGTCACCTGCACCCCGTTATCTGTTTCATTAACAAAATTCATAATTACCACCCGCTATTTTTTATTCACTTAGACAGAAAGAGAATTAAGACCTGCAATTTTCGATTCTGCCAAATCAGAAAGAATATTTCCTTCGCCACTTAATACTTCATATGTCTCCTCATTCTTTTTAATTACCCATGAAGAAACAGGATCACAAATAACAAACAATACATCTCCAATATCCGGTTCTCTGTTATCATCAAATCCTAAGACCAGCATACTGTTCATCTTTCCATGATTATAAGAAACGGCATTTGCAAAAATTGAAGCTTCATTATGGCTAGATAAAGTACATAAGTATGCCTCAAGATTTGAAGGTTCTTGTTCTGCTAATGTTAACATTTCCTCAAATTCCTCTTGTTTAAGTTCCAAAATTTTATCAGAGCCATTGCCCGTGTCCTTCAAGGAGAAATATTCTTTTAATTTAAGTAAAATTTCACCTTGGCTGAGCATTTCAAACACATGAACTTGGCCTTCATGTATAACGGAATGGCAAATGCATTTCCTTCCTGATAAGTGAATGGAAATTGAACCCTGCCCTCCATCAGCTTCAAATCTCGATAATTTCAAAGATAAAGGAGAATAATTTAACGATTTGATCAGGGAAGAACTTTCCTCAGTTAATTGAAATCTGTGATTGTGTTCATCATACATCAGCAGTTCTTTGGACAGTAAGGAACGGCAAGAGGTCTGAAGTACCAGCTCAAACTGTTCATCATTTAACTCTTCAAAATAGGTTTGTCTTAATCCTATTGCTTGTTCAAATAATCCTTCACTGTAAAAACTATAGATAAGTTCATCTATACTAAGCGACACTCTATTCATTCATCATCACCTCTTATTCATTTTCACTACCAGCCAAACGAAAGCTTACTCGAGAAAAACTTCTTCCCTCCGTCAATGAGAGAGGATGCCGTATCCTTCACCTTGTCTACACCCTTTTCCACTGCATCTATTCCTTTACCTACTGCTTCCACTCCACCTTTAACCGTCTCTATCGTAGCGTGAATAGGTTCTTTCGCAATCAGTGCCGCATCTTCAAAAAAGCCTGCTGTTTTGGCTGCTACTTTCTCACCGACCATACTGCCTATGGCTCCTCCGATACTTGCTCCGATTACTGTACCTACAGGACCTCCGATACTTCCTATGGCCCCTCCGACTACGCCGCCGGCCGCCGTGAATCCACCTTCCACAATCAATGTGTTGGCTGCTCTTCCGACGGCTTTTGCATTTTCTCTTTTTAAGACGGCTTCATTTCCGCCATACTTACGGTAATTGTCTACAACATCCATTCCAAGGCCCACAGAAGCCGACCCGGCGGAGATAACCAAACCAATGGCGGCATTCGTCTTTCCAAACTTGGATCCCGCTTTAAGCAAATCTCCCGTATGGTTTTTAAGTGTATTGAGCATGCCAGTGTTTTTGATGCTGGATTTAAAATCCATCATGCCATTCGTAAATTTCGTCACATCATCCGGAAAGAATTTGGAGTATTTTTTATAAAGCAGGCTTTCTAAAGGTTCGTTTTTGTATTTAAACATCCCTCGTTTATTGGCCCATGTTCGGGCAAACGCTCTAAACTTGGAGTCATCGACAGACTTCAAGAGCTGCTGGTAATAACCATTATGTCTTACTTCCCACTTCCCATTTACCTTCACATATTTCGATAGTCCAGAAAGCTGAAAAAACAGCCCATGTGAGGCAATCGTGCCGGCTGCTACAAAGCCTTGATAATCGTTATAAATGTTAAACAGCTTACTAAACAAACTATCTTCCTCTTCAAACTTCTCGGCCGTATTTCTTGAATAGATCTCCGCTTCAGATATCTCATCTTTCAATTGTCCCACCAGATACTTGGACTGGGCATGATGCATGAATGCCCCCTGCATGGCACTGAAATACTCAGGCGAATAGCGGGGGCCTTGAGACAGGGAATCTGCCACATCAGACATCTTTTTATCGAGGTCATTCATGATTTTTTCCAGATTCGTAATCTCTTTGACCATATCATCTGACATCTTATAGAGTTGGTCAGGCTGTATGGATATTTTCGTCATCTAGGGCCTCCTTTCTGAAGTTCCAGCAGTTTAAGCTGCTGCAGGCGCTCCTTTTCCAATAGATCATGCAGAATCTGTTCACAGCGCAAAGCGGCTTTGTTCAACTCGCTGCTTGTTTCCATAAATTCAGTGACTACCATGTTAAACGCCCTGGTCGCGTCCTGATATTTGCTGTTAAACTTTTCTTTTCGGTTTCCAGTCCACGTTCCCCCATTGAATTCCAGGGTTCCTTTTAGCCTGGATTCGCATTCTCTGACTAACCCCGCTGCCTGGCTATAGGCTTGAGCCATCGCACGGATTTTTCCAGAATCCACGTTTACTTCACCGCCATCCTTATTTTATTTCAAAATCAGCAGGCAACTGCGCTGCCTGCTGATTTGGTTTTATAATTGTTCAGATGTTCCTGTTGACTCGTCTTGTTTTGTTTCCGTTTGAGGCGCTTCGGTTTGTGGTGTTTCAGCTTTCGGCGCTTCTTTTTGAACCTCATTATCCTCGGCTTGTGGCTTCGTTTCTTCTTTTTGAGGCTCAGTGTGCTTCTGCTGCTTTTCTTGTGGAGCGTCGTCTCGTTTAACTGCCGGAGCTGAATTCTTTTTCAGTTCATTGATGGCGTCTCTCGCTTCATCACGCGTGCCTTTGCTGACATGCTTAGTCACAAGCAACGTTTTGTAGTATCTGACGGCTATTTTAAGATCATCTACATTACCATTAGCCTTCAAGTCATTGGCATGGTTTAGCAGGAGCTGGGCTTGGTATTGAAGTTCTGGATTAACTTTGTCAGACATCCATTCACTATCAGCAGCTTTATCAAGGTAATATACAGTTTTCTCACGGTCGCCATCTGCTTTTTCACGCATGCCTTTTTGGAAGTTATCAATGGCTTCCTGTCTTTCAATCGCCATAGCTGCTTCATTTTTCGGCATACCGGAAGCACTTGCAATCATTCGGTAGACTTTTAATAGATCATTATAGCGATCGTAATAATCTCCAGAAGTATGTTGGGCAAATAGAGCTCTTGCGGCGTCGCGGAGTGTATCCTCGTTTTGTCCTTTATTGTACATCTGGTTGGATTCACTCGCATAGAAGATTGCGTCATTGTAGTTTTTGCCTGATAGCAGGTCTGCCGCTTTTCTTGAATACGCAAAGGCTTTCTTTCGGTTGAAAGCCGTTGCTTTGTCGGCTTCATTCACTCTAGGCGTTGTGCTCAGCAATTCATAGACGCTTTCTTCTTTTTTCATATCTGCTAATTTATATTTTTCAGCAGAAGAAAGGAGTTGGCCGGCAATCTCGTTCAGTTTTCCTGTAGAAGCACTGTTTCCCCAGCTCTGAACAGATTCAGAAGCAAGGATGACTGCTTCATTTAAATCGTTAGAAGCCGCTTTAATCGCCTGGTGCATTAAGAAGTAAGCGTCTAAATGGGCTGCTGCCTTCTGATCGACATCATCAGAAACCCCTGTTTCTTCGGTCAGGATCTGATAGTTGTTGATGATCTCTTGTTTGTTTGCTGTATAAGCATCCTGTGCACTTGCAAGTTCGTCTGTTTCTTTTAATAGCGCCTCGCTGGCTTTATCTACAACCAGCTTAAAGCCGCCGAGCGGGAAGTCTGTACCGACATAATCCCCGCCCTGTTCAACAACTTGAGCGTATTTTTTCTTATCCAATAGTTGTTTAAGAGCCTCAAGTTCATGGCCTGCTGGCAGCGGTTCATACTGCCCTGGCTCTCTTGTTCCAGCTTCTGCTCTTTCCTGCTCTACTTTGCTTGCTACAATTCCAGCTTTTAAGTCTTTAGCGCTTTGGCTGTATGTCGGAGAGTACTGAGCGAGCATCTGGTATTTATTTAGAGCCGCTGCGATGTTGGTCGCTTGCTCCTGATGTGCAGCTTCCATTAATACTTTGTCTGCTTCGCTGTATTCGTTCGGATTCAAATCTTCTTTCGGATGCTGATCATTGTATTGTCCAATGTAATAGATAACTTGCTGTGCCTTTTCGGCATCAAGCGTTTGAGGCTGATCTCCATTACCATCACCAGGGTTTTCAGGATCAGCCGGCTTGCTGAGGTAAATAGCAATCTCCTGCTCTGCAAACTTAGAATAAAGATCGGCTCTGATTTCGTCCTGAAGTTTTTTCAGATCTTTATTTTCAAAACCAAGTGATGTGATCATCTGAAGGTTGGACAAGCTGTCAGACGTCATTATTTGCTCTTGATATGCTTTTGTTTTTGCATCTGCTGCAGCTTCCACAACCATCTTGATCAAGTCATCATATTTTTCACTGTCGGGTTTAATTTCTTTTTGCCCGTAGTACATGACATTGTAAAAATCATCGTTGCCGCTGTAGCTGTCTAAACGCTCGTATAAAGATTCCGGAACGACAAGCGCTACATCCGGGAACTGGCTGCCAGGGTCTTCTCCGCCCGGATCACCAGGGTTGTCTGGATCCCCTGGATTTCCTGGATCAGTACCTCCACCAGGGTTATCTGTTCCCGGGTCTGTTCCCGGGTCTGTTCCTGGATCTGTACCTGGGTCCGTGCCTGGATCTGTGCCTGGATCTGTGCCTGGATCATCCGTTCCAGGATCAATGACCGGTGGAAGAGTTCCATCATCAACCGGCGGGGTGATTACTGGATCGGTTGGAATTGCAGGCGGTATAGGTGTTTCAATGACCACTTTATCCGAGTCTACAATTAATTGAGCAATTGGATTTTTAGGATCAGATGCGTCTACGAGATACACTGGATTCTCGGTGTCGTCACTGAGTACAAAGCCATCACTGTTATTGCTGTTAGGAGACAGATCTTCGCCTTTACTATCTGGTTTGTTGTTCCGGTCATCTTTGACTTGGTTATCGTCTGTGTTTAGACGGATATCTTTACTTGCCTTGCTTGTATTACCTGGTTTTTTAGCTAATTCTGAACTTGCTGTCTCAGAAGTTTGGTTCGCTTGCCAATAATACGTTCCTGTACCGGCAAGTGCCACAAGCAATGCCGCAGATGATGTCAGCATTACCTTTTTGGCTTTGGGGCTGAAAAAACTTTCATTTTCCTTTTCTGCCATGGTTGTCCCTCCTAAATCAAAACCTTTTTCACTTTCATTTCTTTAATACGTTCTTTTGCAAGATTCACATCAGTGGGGTCTTCATTGATCTGGATGACCTTTTTAAGCAGCGGTAAAGCCTTCTTGTAATTTTTTTCTTTAATCTGGAACATTCCATAAACGAAGTAGGCATGTCCGTAGACCGGGTTCTGCTTAATCACTTTTTTATACGTCGCTTCAGCTTTTGCCTTATCTCCAACTTTTTCATATAAAATCCCTGTATTCAGTATCGTGTTTCTCTCTTGAATTCCTAAATCAGTTACTTGATTGTAAGCATTTAATGCTTCTTTATATAAATTTTGGCTTTTCGCCTTTTGCTTTTTATCTTCAGCAAACAATCCATATTCATAGTAAAGCTGGCCGGTCAGATTTAAATAATCGATATTCGTGTAATCTTCACGCAGCAGACTGTTCGCTAACGATATGGCGTTCTCGTAAGTTTTGGTCTTTGTTGAGTCGTCGGTTTGATTGGTTTTATTGTTGTTGATATACGCCTCAATCAGTTTCTTTATATATTTTTTATTGGCTGGGTCAAGATCAACCGACTCCTCAAACGAATCAACAGCTTCCGTACCCTTACCTTGCCTCTTGTAAAGGTCCCCTTTTAAGTAGGCGACAAAGGCTTTCGATTTGTTATCCTTGCCTTGCAGCTGCTCTACCAGTGTATTGGCCTTTTTTAACTGGTTGATGGAAGCATAGCTGATGACAAGATCCCTGATTGCGTCCTGATGATACTTATTCTTTTTGTCTTTGTAGGCCGCTTCATAATAAGGAATGGCCTCATTGTAATTCGTCTCTATAAAATAAGCCCGGCCCATTAGATAATTAGCTTCTGTATTTTTGGGTGAAAGCTCTTTTTTTAATTTCAAATCACTGAGGTACTGAATGGCCTGCTGATTTTGTCCCTGGCTGATATAAATCGTCGCCATCTTCGTATAAAGATCCTCGGTTGGCTTCTCATCGATCGCTTTTTGGATGTACTGCTCGGCCTCGCTGTACCTTCTCTGTGAAAAAGCTTCGGTTCCTTGCTTTATGTAATCGTGCCACTTTTTCTCTTGAGAAGCCTGGTACATATAATAAAGTCCGATTCCGAGGCAAACGGCTGTTACCGTCCCCGCCATCCATTTCCAATTATTGAAAAAGAACTGCTGAACATTGAATTTCGGGCGCTCCGCCTTTCGCGTCTCAAGCGGTTCGGCAAGGGCTGCGGCTGTCGCCTTTTCTTGTTCTTCCGCGATCTGCTTCAGCTTTTCTGCTGTTGATTGCTGTTCCGCTTCCGCCCTGATCTGATTTTGAAGCTCCTCGATTATGATGGACAGCTCTTCTTTGGTTGTAAAATCCACCGAAGGAAGCAGGCTACATCGGGTATAAAAGATAAGTGCGGTATTCCAATCCTGGAGCTTTTCAAAATGCTGGGCAGCTTCGAGATAATGTGCGGGAATCAGCTCAGGAAGACCGTTTTCTTCGTCCTCATTCAGCAGCATCTGCAGCTCTTCCACAACAGCCTTCTGTTCCGGAAACTGATTCATGATGAATTGATACTCACTGTGCGCGGCTCTTTTGTTGCCAAGCCCTTCGAAAGCAGCGGCAATCTGAAGCAGTGTATCAAGACTCATCGTCCCAAGCGGAACAGATGGTTTCTTTGAGGCCATATACTTCTCATGGCTGATGATGACAAAGTTCCTGACATGTTCAGGAAAAAGTTCAAACCACTCAGAAAACGTCGGGCAGTCTTCAAGGCTGTTGCTTTTCCATGCTTGTTTAAACAGCTTGGCCGCTTGTTCACCAAGTGTTTCCTGAAGAGCATCAAGCAATTTTTTGTACCGTTCCGTTTCCTTCTGCATCTCATCGGTATCAAAATAACTGAAGTCATCCGCCTTAAGACTGCAAACTTCTTCCTGATGCCAGGACGCCATTTCTGCCAGGAGCACAGCTCCTGCAAAACGGTCCGCATCCTTTGACCAGAACCCGTCTTTTACATAGTTTGCTGCATAGCCTGGTGACCCGCCCGGCAGCGCTTTCGGTTCGCTCAGTTCCGGTGCGTAAAGCTCTTCAATATCGATCAGTTCAATGGCGGCAAAGATAGGCCTTGCATTCTCTTGCAGAAATGGAAGGATGACATTGCTCGAAGATAGATCACAGTGGGCGATGCCCGCTTCTTCCAGCTCTTTCAGAAGGAATGCCAGCATACAGGAGATGCGGAGACAGGTTTCTTTTGAAAGTGTCTGCTCTTCCATCAAGATGTCCGCCCATGTAGGACCATCGATCCATGGCATGATCAGGGAATACTCCAGATCATCATACTGCCCTATGAGTCTCGCATGCTCACCTTCCTCAATGACAGAGCGCAGACAGGCAGACAGCCCATAAAACGAAGAATAGTTCTTCAACTGTTCGGAAAGATTGACCTGATTTTTGTTCTTGAACCTTTCCCTGAATACCTTCAGTGCGGCTTTATTTCCCGTGTTGTCCTCTTTAATCTGATAGACAGTCCCCTGCCGTCCCTCCTGCCCGTAAGGAATATCTATCCCCTGTACGGCAGGGTGCTTAGGAAACGTATATCTCCTTTTAAACAGGCGTATGCTTTCTCTGACTTCTGGCTGAAAACTCATAATGCTAAAACCCCTATCCATGCAACCATTAGGCTATATAATTGCCAATATAATACATTCTCTTTTTTCGACAATATTAAACCATAAATCTAGTACTTTATGTAATATTTTACAAAAACGTTTACAAAAATATACAATACTTTCTTAACTTACTAGCTGGTTCTGCACAATGCATCTATTGTAAATCCTAACAAAAGAAAAAAAACAAAAGCTGTAATTAGCATAGCAAACCTTGCAAGCAAGCCGTTCCACTTATACACAAAAGCCGCAATAAACAATGATCGTAAAAACATTCTCGACAGAGCTTTCAAACAATCGTTTAATTCCTGAGAAACTGAAGATAAAGAGTACGTTATATACCAAATTGGAATCACCCAAAACAAAAGACCAGCCAAAGGAATTGACTAGTCTTTCTTGTTTGCTTGAAATCAATAGATTCCTTATTGTGCGTCGACTGTGCGGAAACGAGTTGCGATTTGACGAAGCTCTTGGTCGATGTTGTCAAGTAACTGCACATAAGCCTCCATGTGGCGGCGGGATTGTTCGAATTGGTCGAAGAAGCGTTTTTTCGTTGCTCCATCCCATTTACCTTCAAGTGATTGAAGTGCTTGGTAAAGCTGTTGTGTTTGAGTGCGGCTGTTTTCAGATCCAGTTCTAAATTTCGATGCAATTCCTTCTAGTTCTTCTGGTGTTACGAGAATTCTTACTGACATTCATTTCATCTCCCTTTTTTTCCATTATGAGGCAAATATACAATACATTTACCCAGTTAGATACATCTTAAATCCATTTTCATCCTTTTTTCCTAGCATAATTGGTAACAATTTACCTATATATAGTAAACTACGCTTCAAAAACATGGTTCTTTTCACAGACTAAAGTCTCCCATTCATTTCGTTCTTCAAGCGAAATATAAGGAAGAGCGGCTTTAATCTTCGTATGTTTTCCTTTGATGATGTAGCCGTCCCCTGCTGGAAGCTCTTTATCTGTTTCCGTATGAGGAAGGCGCATATTAAAGAAATACAGATCATTGCTCAATGTAGAACCCAGCAGGAATCCGGCAAACTTTTTCTTGATGTTCATGAACCAGCCATCATGCATATAGCTGTTCATGCTTGTAATCGAACCTGCCAGCATAAAATGGATGTTCTTCTGGCGTGCCTCTCTTGTCAGCTTCTCAAGCTGGTCTTTGATCTCAAAATCCATATTCATCTGCTGCATAAAGTTTTCCGCATCATCGATCATGATGACAACAGGAGGATAGGAATTTTCTTCTTGCCCGTTCCCCCATCCGAAGGAGAGGCTGTCGCTTTTTCTTTCCTCCATCTTGGCATAAATCTCGCTGAACAGCTCTTTTGCCTGCATGAAATCTGCTGCATAGCCCTTCACATGAGGAAAGGCCGCCATGCTCATGATGCCTTTCGTCTGCGGCTCCATCTCGATTAAATAGAGATCAAGCTGATCGGCAGGGTTTTGGTACATCAGCGATAAGGCCAGCGTTTGGAGAAGCGACGTTTTCCCGGATTCCACACGGCCCGTGACAAACACATGGTCTGCATCATCCAGATCGAGCGACTGGATGTCCAAATCCTCTACATCAATACCATACGGCAGCAGTTTCGAATCGGCCGTCGGAAACTCGTCCAGCAGCTGGTTTAAGGAAATTTCGCGAGGAAGCATCTGAATTGATTTTGCCCGTTCTCCTTTCGCCTCGTCCGCCATCTTTCCGGAAATCTCCCGGATAAAGGATACCTTTTCAAGCTCACTCCCTCCGTTATAAGGAAGCATCCCCTGAAAGATATGGGGCGGATTGTGTCCCTTCACAAACCCGCGGCCTTCCGGCAAGTTGGCTGCAGCAAAATTCGGCCGTCCAACAGCATAGTAGTAATCGGTATGGTCAGCCAGTTCAAAAGAGACCATGGAAGCGAAGTTGCTTCTATAGCGCTCGTACATGTCGTTCGTCTGATTTGCCGTAGCGAACGTAAGGATGCCGTAAGTCGCCCCCTCACGAAGGATCGTTTCCAGCTTCTCATTCTCAAATTCAAACGTTGACCGGAACCGGTGATATCCGTCAATCACGAGCAGCAGGACAGGCAGGGATTTTTTTGTGATGCTGCGGTACGTTTCGAGCGAGCTCACCCCTTCATTGGAGAATAGCTCTTTCCGCTTCGCCAGTTCTTTCAGGAAATAACGGAACAGCCGCTGCATTTTTTCCGTATCTTCTTCATGTACGACCCCGCCAACCTGCGGAAAACGGGCAAAGTCTTTCAACTGCCTGCTAAAGTCCACGATGTACGTATGCAGATCGCGTGGACCATGCTGATAGAACAAGGAAAGAAGTGTGGACTGCAGGAACGTCGTTTTCCCGGATCCAGGCATCCCGAATGCCATCAGGTGTCCTTCCTTCAGATCCAGCTCCAATGGATACTGAGCTTGATTGCCCACATCATCAATGATGCCGACTTTCGGCTCCATCCACTTTTCGCTCGATTCCCAAGCACCGGAAGTCCAATTCTCGGTTTCTATCAAATCGGAGATCGGAAGACTTTCAGGCAGCGGCTGCAGCCAAGGACCCGGCAGCGGATGAACATTGTTCTTCTCCGCTTCCTCCTTCATATGCCGGATTAGCACTTGAATCTGCTTTTCTGCGGTCTTGCCTTCTGTCTTGATTCTTTTTTGCACTTCATCAGTTCCATCGAGCTTCACTTCGGAAATGGTGGCAATATTGGCCTCTTCCTCGTTCTCAGGATGATACCCTGCCCCGCTCCAAGCGGATTGGAAGTATTCCAGTACTTCGTTGTTGCCGACCTGGAAATAGGCCCGTCCAGGAACGTTGATGCTCGCAGCGTTTGGAATCTTGATCATTTCGCGGCTGTCGTTATCATCCTGTACGCGCAGACAGATGCGGAAACGGGAGTTACTCCAGATTTTCTCATCCACTACTCCGGCTGGTTTCTGTGTAGCGAGCAGAAGATGGACGCCAAGCGTACGCCCGATCGCGGCGATCGAAATCAGCTCATCCATGAATTCTGGCTGATCTTTTTTCAGCTGGGCAAACTCATCAATGATGATGAACAAGTGAGGCAGCGGTTCTTTTGTCTTCCACTCGGATCGGAAGTATTCATCAATATGCTGAATGTTGCCCGCCCGGTTAAACAGCTTCTGACGCCTCTCCAGCTCAGCTCGCAGCGAGACCTTCGCCCGGTTGATCAGGTTAGGATCCTCCAGGTTTGTAATGGTCGCCACGACATGCGGCAGTCCCTGGAACGTATTGGACATTCCGCCGCCTTTATAATCGATGAGCATGAACGCCATATCATGCGGGTGGTAAGTGGCCGCAAGAGAAAGAATCATCGACTGGATGACTTCACTTTTTCCTGAACCGGTCGTGCCTGCCATCAGACCATGCGGACCATGGCCTTTCTTTTCAATCTTATCGTGGATGTTCAAATAGACCGGTTTGCGGCCTTCTCTGACTCCAATCGCGACAGGAAGCGTAGTCGGATAGCGGTTTTGGCTCCACTTGGACACAACATCTAGTTCTTCTGCTTTTTTCACGCCGTACATATCCAAAAACGGCAGAACCTTGGGGATTACTCCTGCAGAGGACTGCTTCACCCTTAGCGGTGCAATCATACGTGACATCGTTTTTGCCTCGGTCAGCGTAAAGTGGTCGATCGCTATTTTTTCAGAGCCAGTAAAGTAAACCACTTCATCCTGGTCATTGGAGAACGTTTCATACAATTGAGCCACACCGTCTCTCACTTCAACGATCAGTTCGCACTCCATCGGCAGTGCTTCTTTCGTCGGAGCAAGCAGAATGGCGGATGCGCCGATCGAATCTCCCTGTTTTAAAATGAGCGGCAAGAGGGAATCATCCTCCAGCAGAGAAAGGCTTGGCAGGAAAAAGACATATTCAGGAATATGAACAACGTCATCATTTTTTCCATCATTTTCAAGCTTTCTGATGTTGAGGCTGCTGTACAGCCTTTCAAACAGTTTCTGTGTCATCAGCTTTCCTTCAGCTACATACCGCCTTTCCCGGTCCTCATCCCAAACGTGAGGCAGCCATTTCATCCAGCTCCACTGTTCGCTTTCGATTTCAGGATAGGCACTGACAAGCTTCACTTCTTCCGGAGATTGGTGGGTGACAAGCTGAAGAGCCAGTACGCGGGCCATCTCCAGGATATCCGCACGCTCCCCGACCAGTCCGACCACACGCTTTTCCTGAAGCGGGATCGAAACCGGGACATTCTGCAGCTCACGGTATTCGGTCTGCAATTTTTGCGCTTCCGCAATGAGCGGATTCACATCATAACCATCCTGTGCCGGTACTTCAATCTCCATTTTAAACGGACGAGAACCGAGGCCGAGCCTCAAGTCCATAAAGTCTTCAGAATTATAGGCGCGCTCCCATAACGAACTCTTTCGGTCTGCGATCCGGCGTACACAGTCCTGAGGATTCGGATCTTTTTCCCGAAGAAAACGGGACTGCCTGTTCTTCAGGTCTTCAATTTCTCCAAGATGCTTCTTAATCTGTTCGTAATACTCATTGTGCAGCTGCTCCACTTCAAGCTTGTATGCTTTCTTCTTTTTGAAAAAAAGAATGATCGTCGCAATATAGGAGCCGAGCATCGGAATACTCATCGCCATCATAAAAATGGCATAGCTCGCACTGTTGTACATCGTTTTTGAAATATAGTACATGATTCCTACGGTTGCGAGCGTCAGAAAGATTGGAATGATCATGGACTCGAATGAAAATTTCGGCTCTGCCGGTTCCCCTTTTGGACGGTGAACGACCATCCTTCCTGAAGGCATCGCGAGCTTTAACCGCGGAGATCGTTTAAAATACGGCGACTTCCTCATCTCGTTCCCTCCTTAATCGATAATTTTCCATGCATAATCCATACTGGTCTGCTCCTCGGGCTGATCGTCTTCCGTGTAATCATCACTGGCCATAAAGTCATCTTCTTTTGGGAGTGATGACTGCGGCTCTTTGCTGAACCGCAAAAAGGAACCGTCCCAAACCCCAGCATCCGACAGCGATTTCTTTTTCTCCATACGGAACCAGTTTTTTTGATTAAAGGAATATTCAAGATCATAGGGCTCTTCTCCCCACCCCATCGCATGCCCTGCCCATTCGTGAAGCGCTTCGGCAATCTTTTTGCTTTCGAGATGGTTGGGCAGGCGCAAATCTTTTTCACTGTCATTATGTATAAAGGAAACAATAATCTCTTCCATTGATTCTCTTCCTTTCTACCAGGCGATGTCTAAAAAAGACAAGTCATCGCTTAGCGGAGATTGGAGCGATTTTTTCACAAGGATCTGCAGCTGATCCGTAGATGGCAGCTGCTTCAAGCCGTCAATCGCTGAAAACCCATCAGAATAAACCGCGATCCGGCGTACTCCGCCGAACGATTGACCCGTTACGGTATGAATGTCTCCGCCGATAAGCCCGTCCTTTGTTGACCATCGTTTTTTTGTTTCGGGTTGCATTTTGCCATTAGACGTTACTTCCCCTGAGGAGTTCCAGACTCTTAATCGTATATCTCCTGAAGACGCAAGAAACATGCCGGCTTGGCTGGTCATCTCATCTGCCATGTCGATCCGGCCGCAGATGAACATCGTTTCGCTGCCTTTTGTCCGTTTTTCCTCGAGCACTTCTCTTAAAATAGGCGGCATGAAATTCGGCAGACGATGTTTTCTGATCGTCTCTGTCCCTTCCACTGTCAGCTCTGTCAGATATGAGGCGAGTTTCTCTTTAACGCCTGCTTCATCCCTATACTCATCAACTGGAAGCTCCCCTAGCCACTGAATAAGCTTTTCAGATAAAAAGCGAGCGGCAAGATCCCCGCAAAAGGACAGACTAACCCCATCGCAGACTGCAAAAACGAGGCTTCGATCTTTCACTTCAAACGCTAAAAAATCCTGTCCCGAATCATCAGCTTCCTGTGTCTCACTGGACCTTGCATAACCGTAACGGATAGAAAAAGGATCCCGGTAAACAGACGATACCGGAGTTTCTTTCTTTTGATCACTATAATACGTATACATGGATTCACCTCAGGGTTTATGGAAATTTTAAATGTATATTAACGGACCGGTGTGGCGGCAGACATCTGAAATCCGAGAGAAACCAGGTCAGCATTCGTGCCCGGCAGCATCATCAGCGCTCCGGGTTCAATTTTATAGCCAGTTTCAATCATCATTTCCCGATAGCTCTCCGGCAAAGGACTGGAAAGGCGTTTCAGCTTGTTGCCATAGTCTTCATCGAGCACTGTTTCATACATGATACCCGGCCACTTTTTGGAGTTCTCAATGGGCTTGGATAAAATTTCGTCGGAGATAAAAATATTCTCGACGAGCACTTTTCCGTCTGGCACGGATAGGTTCATGATTCTTTGGACGATTGGCTCAGGATCTTCCCCCGTATAAGCTCCGTCAGTCATGTGGCATATTAATGGAGCAGGACAGCCCTGCATCTTTTCCAATTCCTGCAGGAGAATTTTTTCTGCAGCTGCAAAAGCCTTGGCTGTGTTGGTCAGCCGCTGGGTTTGGATATTATCAAGCGGCTTCATTCTGGCAAGCTCATCAATGCCTTTTATTCCGCCCAATACATCAAAAACATTGTCACTGTAGGCTAAAATGGAAACCTTATAGCGCGGGCTAAGCCTGCTGCCTTTAGTTGAACGGAACACCATCTGCCGGATCGCGGAGTTCAGGGCGCTCGTTACCACATCAATCCTTCTTTTTTCCTGTCCGTTCCCGGCGTCCATCATCTGGTTCATGGACGCGCTGATATCGAGCAGGTACATGATGTACGCTGGTGTTTGCTGTGTTGCTTGAAGACGATAATCCATGTTTTATTCGACCCCTATAGTTTAATAGTTTCAATTAATTACCCTTATTGTAAGGAAAAATTATGGAAAAGTGTAGATAAGTTCGTGATTCTGTCATACTACGAGACTATTTCCCTATTTTTTACGTTTTTATACTATATATCCCAGATGATTTTTGAACAAGGGTCTTCAGTTTTGTTTAATCGAACATTTACTTGCGGATTTGCCGCTTTTACTTGCGGTTCGACACGCCTTACTTGCGAAAACGAATCAGTTACTTGCGATTCGACACGATTTACTTGCAGAAACAGGATCTTTACTTGCAAAACACATCATTTTCACAAAAAAAAACGCCCAGACAGGTTCACTGTCTGAGCGCTTCGTTTATATTTCCTACTCCACCAAGAAAGCAAAGTAACAGATAAAGATCAAGAACAATACATACATGATCGGATGAATTTCTTTTCCTCTTCCTTTAACAAGCATCGTTACAGGATACATAACGAATCCTAGCGCGATCCCTGTGGCAATGCTGTACGTAAGCGGCATTGCGATAATCGTTAAGAATGCTGGAACCGCGATTTCAAGCTTGCTCCATTCAATCTTGCCAAGAACCCCAACCATGAGGACACCGACAACGATCAATGCCGGAGCGGTTACTGCAGGTGTTACAACCACCAATAACGGTGAGAAGAATAATGCCAGCAATAAGAACAAACCTGTAACAACCGATGTAAATCCTGTACGTCCGCCAGCAGCAACACCGGATGCTGATTCAATATATGCAGTTGTTGAAGATGTACCCAGAGTCGCACCGACAACGATTGCAGAGGAATCAGCCAGCAGCGCGCGTCCTGCACGTGGAAGCTTGTTGTCTTTCATAATTCCAGCCTGGCTTGCAACCGCCATGATCGTACCGGCTGTATCAAAGAAATCAACGAAGAAGAACGTTAATACAACTACAATTAAATGCGGTGTAAATATTTTATCGAAATTAGTGAAAGCTTCGCCGAATGTCGGAGCAAGGCTTGGCACCTTACCAACGATTTGATGAGGGGCATCGATCAATCCAAAGATCATTCCAACAATCGCGGTAATAACCATACCATAGAAGATTCCGCCTTTTACTCCGCGGACGACCATTAGAATGGTTACGATAAATCCGAAGATGGCAAGCAATGTATCAGGCTTCGTCAAGTGGCCCAATCCTACGAATGTTGCTTCATTGGCAACAACGATTCCTGCACTTTTTAATCCGATAAAGGCAATGAACAAACCGATTCCGCAGGCTGTTGCGTATTTCAGTTCTACCGGGATCGCGTTAATGATGGTTTCACGAATTTTAAAAACAGTAATCGCAATAAAGATAAGTCCGGATAACAAAACACCAGAAAGCGCCGTCTGCCAAGGAATTCCCATGCCAAGCACGACCGAGAATGTAAAGAACGCATTCAATCCCATCCCAGGTGCAAGAGCGATCGGGTATTTGGCTACAAGGCCCATAAACAGTGTACCGTAAGCCGCAGAGAGGGCTGTTGCCGTAAAGACAGCTCCTTTATCCATCCCGGTCTGGCCAAGGATTGAAGGGTTAACGAAAAGAATGTAAGCCATGGCCAGGAACGTGGTCAGTCCGGCAATAAATTCTTTTCGGTAGGTTGTACCGTGTTCATCAAAGCTAAAGTAGTTCTTCATCATAATCCCCCTGATTATCTAGTATGGAAAAACAAAAAAAGCTCAAGGTCTCTCTACCTTGAGCTAACATACAAAGGGAATAGAAATCACATGACGGAATCAGTGTATAAACCTGAATTCATATGATATTCCATGTACCTTCGTAGTCAGGCCATTTACGGCAGCCTGGTAGAAACTTTCGGGCCATATCCCCGAATTTATACGAAAAGACGATTGTCATGTTTATAAAAAATCGCACTAGCTGACTAGTGGCCAGCTTCAATGCCCCAAATCCTCGAGGTCGCGCTTTTCTTATAATCTGTGACTTTTATACTGTTTACATGGAAATTATACAAATTGCTACAGATTTCGTCAATCTATTTCCGAATATTTTTATTGGAAATTTATAAAACGTTCGTTTATTACTCCCATTCAATCGTTGCAGGCGGCTTGGACGTAATGTCATACACTACACGATTGATATGGTTAACTTCATTTACGATGCGCGTAGAGATTTTCTCCAGCACTTCATACGGAATGCGCGCCCAGTCGGATGTCATTCCGTCGATGGATGTAACCGCACGGATACCGATTGTGTAATCGTACGTTCTCATGTCTCCCATTACCCCTACACTGCGGATATCAGGAAGAACCGTGAAGTATTGCCATACATCCCGCTCAAGTCCTGCTTTACTGATTTCGTCACGCAGGATGAAGTCAGATTCACGGACAATCTCAAGCTTCTCGTCAGTAATCTCGCCAAGTACACGGATTCCTAGTCCAGGACCCGGGAACGGCTGACGCCAAACAATCGCATCAGGAATACCAAGCTCTGTACCAACCTTACGAACCTCATCTTTAAAGAGTGTGTTCAAAGGCTCAATCAAGGTAAACTTCATGTCTTCAGGAAGTCCGCCTACATTATGATGGGACTTGATCGTTTGAGCTGTAGCTGTTCCGCTTTCTACGATGTCCGTGTAAAGCGTACCTTGTGCAAGGTAATCCACGCCTTCAAGCTTGCTCGCTTCTTCGTCAAACACGTAGATGAATTCGTTGCCGATAATTTTACGTTTCATTTCAGGGTCAGAAACTCCCTTAAGCTTGCCAAGGAAACGGTCTTTCGCGTCCACTTTAATCACGTTCATGTGGAACCCTTCACTGAAGGTTTTCATAACACTGTCCGCTTCACCTTTGCGAAGAAGTCCGTGGTCTACAAAAATACAAGTCAGCTGGTCGCCGATCGCTTTATGGATCAATACCGCAACAACGGAAGAATCGACGCCGCCGGATAGAGCACAAAGCACTCTTTTATCTCCGACTTGCTGGCGGATTTTCTCCAGTTCGTCCTCGATCCAGTTTTCCATCGTCCAGCTGCCTTCACATTCACAGATGGCAAAAATAAAATTCTTTAGCATCTCATTTCCATATTCACTGTGGCGGACCTCAGGATGGAACTGAACGCCGTACAAGTGGCGGGAGATGTCGCTCATTCCCGCTACCGGACAGGAAATGCTCGTCACGTCGGTTACAAATCCTTGTGGAGGAGCAACAACAAGGTCACTATGGCTCATCCATGTCACCTGCTGTTTTGGAAGATCTTGATACAGCTTGCTTTCATTTGCAATCGTAATTTCTGCTTTCCCGTATTCACGGTGGTTGGCGCGCTCTACTTTTCCACCGAAGTGATGAGACATGAGCTGCATACCGTAGCAGATTCCCAGTACAGGGATGCCAAGGTCAAAAATCGCTTCATCCGCCGAAGGCGAATTCGGTGCGTATACACTGTTCGGTCCTCCAGAGAAGATGATTCCTTTTGGATTCAACTTCTTGATTTCTTCTGCAGTCGTTGTGTGCGGAAGCAGTTCACTGTATACCCCAAGATCACGAATACGCCTTGCGATCAGCTGGTTGTATTGGCCCCCAAAGTCTAGAACGACGATCATTTCACTGGCTAAATTCATTCTGTCACCCCATCTATTGATCTTTCCGTAGTATTTGCCAAATTTACCCTAACATATCCTTTTCTTTAACAAAAAACCGGAATCCCAGCTCTGTTTTTTCAGCAAAAAAAACAAAGGCAGAATTCCGGTTGTGCATAAAGAACCCTGCCTTCATAGTCAGGCCATTTACGGCGGCCCGGTAGAGACTCTCGATCCTTATTATCGAGGATATACGAAGGAGAATAATATTGACGGCATTGTATCTTAAGCACATTCTAACAATGGCTTGTCAGACGGTCAACCCCGCAGCTTTTTAATTAAATTTTCCCACAATTTCTTGTTGGTATCTGTCCATTGATCAGCAGTCTGCCTATTGCCGTATTGCAGAGATTCATAAGCAGAAGTCAGCATTCTCATATCCCGAGTATCAAGTGAACGGTCAACATAGACCGCATATTCCCTGAGTGTATAGGAAGGATCCTTTTTCAACCCGTAAAGCTGGGCCAGCCAGAGCAGCCGGTCATACGCATCTGCAAATGTTCCTGTCCCTTTTCGCCTGCGGAATCTCCAGATGTAATACTGACGGAGCCATTTTTTCCGGAACACAAGAGCAAGGAGTGCTGCTGCAAAGATAAGCGGAATCGCGTACAGCAAGGATTTGCCCAGGATGGCTAAACTTCCATCTCCATTTTTTCCCTTGCTCGCCGATTGGTCCTTCTCGTCAGGCTGCACTTCCTGTTTGTTTTTCTTCTTTACAGGAGAAGCAACTGATGCCGCCGCGCTCTTCACTTCCTCTTCAATCTGGCTTGGGTTGGAAAACCCTCTTGTTGGTTCAAAAGGCACCCAGCCGACTCCTGAAAAATAAACCTCCGGCCAGGAGTGGGCATTGGCATTCGTAACTTTATACGTCTTATTCATGTTTTTCGTTTCCTGATACTCTCCGTATGTAAAGCCCTTCACCCAGCGGGCAGGAATGCCGACTGACCGAAGCAGCACGATCATGGATGTCGAAAAGTTATCGCAGTACCCCTTCTTCGCATCAAACAAAAACTTATCCACGTAATCTTCGTTTTTCTTTGGTGCTCTCACATCGACGGTATCGTATCCAAAGTTATTCAGCGAAAAGAAATTCTCTACCGCCTTGGCTTTATCATACGGATTTTCAGCATTCTTTACGATAGATGCCGCCAGTTTTTTGACTCGTAAAGGGAGCTCTTTTGGAAGCTGCAGATAGTATTCGGTCACATACTGCGGATAGGACTGGCTGCTTTCCTGCAATTTTTTCTCATCGTATTGCGGAAGTTCATATTCCATTTGGTATTTCTTTAGTCTCGTTGGATCGCCCCCGCTCATCGTATCAATCTTTCCGGTCAGCGGGTCAAGCATAAAATCAACATTTTTTTTGGCTTGAATGGAAGTAATGACGCCTGGTGAAAGGATGAACGGATAGGTTTTCGCCATTTTGATGGTGGCTTTCTCTTTCATCATCTGAGCGCCCCCCGGTTCAATGAGACTGGAGATTGGGGCAGTATACTCCACCGATTGCGGGTTTAGCGCACGAAATTCCGGGGAGAAAGAGTTTTCCCACCCTTTTCCGGTATAGGCATCCTTCGTTTCGACCCGCCAGTAATGCTTTTCTTTTACGGTCGCGGTAAAAACCTCTTTGTAATCAAATTCGAACGGCCCTCCAAGATGGCTGTCATTCGTGCCATAGCCGATTCGGGCAAACTTGCTGTTGATGCCGGAACCATCTTCACCTTTATCCGACATGGACGTGATAAAAGGTACCGGGTCAGGCCATTGCGGAGATGCTTTAGGCGCAAGCAAGCCGAGCGTGGAAGACAGGGCGATGACCACAGTGAGCGGCACCATCCACATGATGGGAAACCGTCCTTTCATGAGCGAAAATCCTTCGGTCTCCACGATTTTCATTATTCTTAAGATGCCGACAAGAACCAGCCCGATAAATACAGTGCGCACGATCGCCATCTTCGCATCATACGGCGTAAACGTATCAAGGACCGTGATATATAGAACGGTTATAAATAAGAACAAAAAAATTCGTTTCGCCTGAATGAGCCAGTAATGCATGAGATAGCTCACGAGCCAGAGCAGGACAAAGAACAAAAGAGATCTGCTCAGCGAAGACATTTCCGTCCATTCCTGATTCCAGATGAACATCAGATTACTTTCCAGGTCACCGATCAGGTGAGGAACCCATTGGAATGATAAAAAAACATCGGGATAATACAGGGCATGCACGGCATACAGCAGGGCGATTAACTTGATCGGGAATGAGAGCCACACCGGCAGTTTGAAGTACGTAATAATAAACAAAAACGCGGTAAACACAACAAAAACCTGCGTATCCTTAGTGGACGTAATCTGGGTCAGCGGCCTGAGCCACTCCCACAGGAGCATAAACCCGAGAGCATAAAGAACAAGAGAGTAAATTGGTGACGGCCGGTTATCTTTAAATGCTTGCACGGCTTGCACCTGCCTTTAATGCGTCACTGAACCTCGGCCCGTAAATGGAAACCGCAGGAATTAAACTATTGTTTAAACGATGGATGGACGTGAGTTCTTGAGGGTGAAGCCTGTCATTGGCCGACATATAAAAATACACTGCGTTAGCCTGCCGGGCTGTAACCATTTCCAGTGTCTTGATCATTACATCATCCAGCAGCGGCGAGATGATGACAACAGTTCTTCCCTCAAGCCTGCCATCGATAAATTCCTGTTTCAGCCATTCATAAAAAGGCTTTTTTATATCCGGCTGAACGCTCGCAAGTTCATGAAAGATCCGCCATTCGTGGTCGGTTCCGCTGTTCATCAACAGCTGCCCTTTATTCCGGGAACTGTATAGACCTAGCGAGGCCCCTTTTTGCACGGAGTAATGCGTGATGGAAGCCGCAAAGGAAACGGCCTTTTCAAAAAGCCAGTCATGATTGCCGTAGCTTTCTGCGGATTGATCCAGTACGATGACATAATCGTCATTCCGCTGATGTTCAAACACTTTTGTCAGCAGTTTGCTGGAACGCGCACTTGCCTTCCAATGCAGCCAGGATAGCTTATCGCCGGGGGCATAATCCCTCACGCTTACCGTCGACGTATAGTCAGTCAGCGATTTTCTTCCGGCCCGCTGAATCCCGCTCTGAAGATGCTTGTCCATCTCCCAGCGCTCGATCTCCTGATACCTTGGATAGATGAAGACCTTATCAGACAGGTTTATTTTTATCTCTTTTTGCACAAAACCGAACACATCTCCTGTTTTCAGCGCGATGCTGTTCAGCTCATAAACGCCGCGCGGCACAGGCTTGATGCGGTACGTGTAGACAAGATTCTTTTTAAACAACGGAAAAAACAACACCCGGGAATGAATCTGATCTTCTTCCCCGCCGTGTAGCGCTTCTTTATATAAGGGAGCGGGAATCTCATCATGGATGACAAGATAAAAGAGAGGAAAAGGTGTTTTTCGTTTAAGGCGGATGGTCACGGTCAGTTCCTCACCGGCCATGAGTAGATCCTTGCTCAGTTCCCTCGTCATCTGTATTCTATGAAGCGGATAAAAGACCATCGTCACCGTATAGACGGTAAAAGGAAAAACGCTGTAAAACAAAAACCAGCTCACAAACCCACCCTGAAACATCGCGTACGAAAAGGTCAGCCCGAGAAGGAGTACGATGCCGGCAAGGCCAAGCGAGGTTTTATATTTGCTGTTCAGCTTCCACTTTAGCCGTTTCATCTGGCATGCTGCCCTTTCTGGATTGGAACAGGCACACGGTTCAGAAGATCACGGATGACGGTATCCGGCGTCTCTCCTTCAAATCTGGCTTCGGGTTTTAAAAGGATGCGGTGAGTAAGGACGTATGGCGCGAGATATTTTACATCGTCCGGCACCACAAAATCCCTGTCCATCATAAAAGCGTGTGCCTGGGCGGCCTTCATAAGCGCCAGCGATCCCCTCGGACTGGCTCCAAGATAGATGGAACGGTGATTGCGTGTGCGGTTTACAAGGTCAATGATGTATTTTTTTACGGTTTCATCGACATACACGGCTTTCACTTGCTCTTTCATTCCGTTCAGTTCCTCTGCGGTAACGACAGGCTTCAGGTTATCGATCGGATGGTCTTGCACGATCAAGCTTAAGATCGATAATTCTTCATCAGGGGTCGGATAGCCCATATTTAATTTCAGTAGAAAACGGTCCAGCTGAGCTTCAGGCAGGGGATAGGTTCCTTCGTATTCAATCGGATTTTGTGTGGCCATGACAAAGAAGGGATTCGGCAGGATGTGGGTGTGGCCGTCAACGGTGATACTTTTCTCTTCCATGGATTCCAAGAGGGCTGATTGTGTTTTCGGGGAGGTGCGGTTGATTTCATCGGCGAGTATAACATTTCCCATAAGTGGTCCAGCTCGAAATTCAAAGTTCATTTCCTTCTGATTAAAAATGGAAACCCCGGTTATGTCAGAAGGCAAAAGATCGGGAGTAAACTGGATCCGGTTGAACTGAAGTCCCAGCGATTTGGCGATGGCACGCACCATCATGGTCTTCCCGACTCCCGGAACGTCTTCAAGCAAAACATGCCCTCCGGCAAGGAGAGCCACAATGCTTAACTCTGAAACCTGCTTCTTTCCTACCATGACATGTTCTATATTTTTAATAACAGCTTCCAGTTCCGATCGGTAGCTGTCAAACTTAACTTTGTTTATACTCATGCGGTCATCCCCCTTTTTAATAGGCGATTCGATGCAACATCTAAGAAAGATATTCCCCCGAATTATGCCTGATAACCCTAATCCCCCAAAAGCAGTCTAGGTTCTATTTCCTATTTTATTTACATTCGCAATCAGCGGCCTTAACTCCTTGTTTTCGACAAAAAATTAAAAAGCCGCCTAGATACGGCGGCCTCGCTTACTTCTATACTCATTACTTGCTGCCGGATGATTCTATGAAATACTTAACCCCCGCTACGGTTCCGATGCCGAGCAGCGCGTATTTCAGTCCCACTAACGTGCTATGCGGAGTGGCTCCTCCTGCTTCCCAGAACGAATACAGCACTCCAAGCACAATGGCCACAATTGGGATATACCGGTTCGAAACCTTCGACGTTTGGCGGATTGCGTACAGAACGACAGCAAGCCCCACATATGGCGCAAAATTATTGATCAAGTCCATCCTTCACCCTCCTTTGATTGAGAAGATTTTATTATATTAATTTATTGCATTTTTCTTTTGGAAAGAACAAAAAAATTCATATCCAGTAAGGAAAGAATACAATTTAAAAAGCCTACCTCCGAAGAGATAGACTTAACTTCCATTCAGATTTTAGAGCATTAGCTGTGACGACGCTTTTTCTTTTTTACTTTTTTGCATTTAAATACAAACTTTGATGATGAACTTGATGATGAACGTTTGCATTTTTGTTTACTTGATCGGTGAGATGAACGTTTACAGTGCTTGCTAAAAGATGACATGTGACTCACCTCCTATTAAACGATCTGAGAGAAAGAGTAAATCTCTTAATCTCTCAATATACTATGTAAAAATATGGAGAATCGTGAAAGATTAACCGTAAAATGTGCGTTAATCTTGAATGGCTGTTTTAAACCTGCAAATAGCTTATGGGAGACAACTTGTCCAACTTTTTGCAAATGAGCTTGAATTCTATTAAAAAAAGACAGCCTAAATATAAGCTGTCTTACCTTACATCTATTCTAATCCTGGTGCAGGACCGAGTTTTTTTACCCACTTATTATGATTCATTTTTCCCCAGCAAGGATCACATTCTACCCTCTTCTTGCAGCATTTAGAAGATGAGGATTCTTTTTTATTCTTATGTTGAGAAGAACTTTTTTTACTCTTTTGATGTGAAGAACTTGAAGATTCTTTTTTACTCTTATGATGTGAAGAACTTGAGGGGTCTTTATTCTCATGATGAGAAGAGCTCGATGATTCTTTCTTGCACTCATGATGAGAAGAGCTTGAGGACTCTTTCTTGCACTCATAATGAGAGGAGCTTGAGGACTCTTTCTTGCACTCATGATGAGAAGAGCTCGATGATTCCTTTATGCACTGAGAGGAGCTTGAGGACTCTTTCTTGCACTCATGATGAGAGGAGCTTGAGGATTCACTCATAAACTCATGATGAAAAGAGCTTGAGGATTCTTTTTCGCAGCAGGAAGAAGCTTTTTTTAGTATTAATTTTTTACACTTCAAGTGGACAAAGGAACGGGATTTTTTTTTGCAATCATGTGAAGATGTTGAAGACTCCTCACAATTCTTAAAAAACATAAACATAAAACTCCTTAAAGTTAATTTTTTTATTATATATTCTATTTTATGCTTGTATAAAGACATTGCTTGGACTTATTAAATAAAGAACTAAAAAATGCAAAGCCAGCTTTTCCAACCTTAAGATTAAGCAATATTTTATTTAAGGTCCGGTGATTTGCAAGATCTTCCGATTCCTGTTATGATAAAGATAGAATTATTTTTGTTCGGTGTAAACGATAGTTAATCATCACTTTGGGCAGGGATAGTAATATATTGTGTGGTAACGCACTAGGAGGCAACAAATATGGAACATGGTACAGTTAAATGGTTTAATGCAGAAAAAGGTTTTGGCTTTATCGAACGTGAAAATGGTGATGATGTATTCGTACATTTCTCTGCAATTCAATCTGATGGCTTCAAGTCTTTAGATGAAGGTCAAAAAGTAACATTTGACGTTGAACAAGGTGCTCGTGGAGCTCAAGCTGCTAACGTTCAAAAAGCATAAACTTAAATTAGCATATCAAACAGGCTCTATATATAGAGCCTGTTTTTTATTGTTTATATTTATTACTCCATAAAAAAACCCCACTCAACATTCGAGCAGGGACGTGGTACAAGGTATTTGAAAAATGGTTTATCGCTTCACAGGTTAGTTAACAGTATAACATACTGTTTGAAAATATCAGAATGTATTTGTTGTTTCTTGTTTATAGCGGACCAGCCAGAAGTGAAACAGTTAAGTTCAATTTACTTTTCTGCTTATAAATCTCTTTCTCCAATCAGCATGTGGCGAACGTGCAGATTCGTCCCTTGCCGCCAAAGAATTGTTCAGCGCAAGCCCATTACCACTCTTTATCGCGGTAACCAGGCAGCAGCAGGTAAAATTGTTTGGAAAGGAAGAGCGGCGTATACGGCATGTCGTTTCGAAGCCAGCCTGTCAAGGAAGCCTGAGAAACGCAGATGAACAGGACTACTCCCCTTCGTATGAAGGATGAAGTTCCGCTTCAGCCGCCTGTCGAAGACCTTCACGAGCAATGGAGTGATGATCAAATACAGGCGCTTCAGCATCAGTTAGGTTCTTCCATCTTCCATCATCGGAAATCCTGACACGGTTAAGGAGAAGCTGCAGAAATTTTTAGACTTGAGCCAAGCCGATGAAATCATGGCGATCACTCAAGTTTATGATCATCAAAAACGCCTGCGTTCCTATGAAATTTTGTCTGATATCACTAAATAACAGCCACAAAAACCCAGAATTCCTTAATTGGGACTCCGGGTTTTTCTATATGAGAAAAGCGCCGGGTCAGTTAAAAACAGCCGGCTCTATATAATATTAATTTACCCCGCAGCCAATACCGCGAGCATAATGAGAGCGATAAGAAGTAAAATCACATTACAAAAGCTTTCGGTAGCTTAGTATCGAAAAAAGAAAAATAATGATATAAGTTCCATATAGGTTGGCTTCTAATTTTGTCGATATCTACTTAGAATTTGTAGATATTTCTCGGGAAATTGTTGAAATTTGAAAATTGGTGAATCCGAATGGTGTTTGTTGATACATAAGTTCTTTACCTGTATCGTCTAGGTGCTTGTCCATATCGGGCAGCGCTATAAGCGCTCCGATGTCAGATTGATCAAAGATAAATCGATCGCCATCTTTTAAAAACACATATCCATTCCGTTCTAAGATTTGGCCATACTTCCGAATAGTGGGTAATGCTTCCCCACTTCTTCTGCCCATTTCCTTGGGAGAGAATGCTCGTCTGCTCGTAACTTATATCGCCCTGCGATACGAAACAAAAAAAGAGACGATCAACCTCTTTCAAAAGCAGCTCATTAAGGATGACTCTTATTTTGAATGAGGTTCTCAACCGCCACAGTTGCATATCGCTTAAACAAATCCCCCATAAATTTCAATTGAGCTCTCGTTTTCTTGTACCACCTTATTTTAGGAATATGGCGAAAAGCCTCTCCCATTTTCCTTTTGGTTTTTGTACAGCTTCTTCTAAACGTTTATTAAAATCATTTTGTGAACGCCATTCTTGTTTCTGTTCGTCCCGCATATTTTGTATTTCTTTTTGTAAGAGTTCACTTTTTTGTTTTTCTTGTTGCAGCAATGTTTCGTAATTGTGTTTTTGTTGTTCAGTTAATTTTTCAATTTTAGCATTAGTCTTTTGCGCTGAATTCCCAATACTAGAACTTATAACATGATGATCTTGCTGGAGCCGGGAAACGGTTGTTTTAAGCTGTGACATATCGTTTGTCAATTGGACATTCATTTCACGTGTGGCTGCGAGTTCATTAGCCAAAAACATTAAGATCTCTTTCAATTGTTTGGAATCGTGGGGTAAATTGTCATATGTATCGGGTATCGCAATTTCTGTTTCATTGGATCCTTCTACTCTTTCTTTTTGTTGATACACAAGGTCTTTAGCTGTATCGTCCAGGGCCTTATCCGTATCGCGTAACGCTATAAGCGCTTCGATATCGGATTGAACAAAGATACGCCGATCGCCATCTTTTAAAAACTCATATCCATTTCGCTCTAAGATTTGGCCATACTTTCGAACAGTGGGTGTTGCAATCGCCACTTCTTCTGCCACTTCCTTGGAAGAGAAAGCTCGTTCATTTGGTTGTATATCATTTCGCATATCGGACCTCCTTTTCTCTTAAATATAAGGTTTTTTGATGGATTCGTATATCGCTCAGTGATACAAACCACAAAAATGGCCTTTCCGCCCATTTCTTGAGAAACTCTATTAAAGATGACGCTTGTTTTTGATCGAGGTTCTCAGCCGCCTCAACTTCCATTTTATCAAGCATGCATTTTGTTTAAATAAAACAGATCTTCAATGAATTTCACTTGGGTCTTTTGATTTTCTACTATAGTAAAACTACAGCTAAACGTTGAAGACAAGCAACTGCTTATCAAAAACAAAACAATCTTTTAGAAGAAATTAAGCGTGCTATTAATGAAAGGGATACACATGTTCTCCCGCTACAAAAGACGAAACGAAAACTTATGTCTATTTAAACGAGGGCAGAGCATTTAACTTGTTATATTAATTTTTAAAGGCGTATCATTGCTTAGGTACGTATGTCAAGGAGGCACAACGATGAAACAACTTTCGCGAACAAATACAGTCTTACTGCTTACATTTCTTGTGATTATGTGGGGTGTCAATTGGCCATTATCCAAGATCGCACTTAGCTATACTCCCCCATTATTATTTGCCGGAATTAGAACGATTTTGGGCGGTCTTATTTTACTTATTTTTGCACTTCCAAGATATAAAAGGCTTCGTTTTAAAGAAACATGGCATTTTTACTTTATTTCAGCTTTTTTTAACATCATCCTTTTTTATGGTCTTCAAACGGTAGGTCTTGGTTATGCACCAGCAGGATTGTTTTCTGCCATTGTATTCATCGAGCCGGTGCTGCTCGGGATTTTCTGTTGGATTTGGCTTGGGGAATCGATGTATAGATTAAAAATGATTGGATTACTCCTTGGCTTCACAGGTGTTGCAATTATAAGTGCAAGCGGATTTACAGGTGGTATTTCAGCTGTTGGTATTATCCTGGCTCTTGGCTCTGCAGTAGGCTGGGGATTGGGCACGGTTTATGTTAAAAAAACAGGTGATCGTGTTGATTCGATCTGGATGGTTACCGTACAGCTTATTATGGGTGGGCTCTTCTTGTTAAGTGTAGGCTCCAAATTTGAGAGCTGGTCAAATATCCAGTGGGAAATGCCATTTATAGCAAACTTATTATTCATCTCTACCTTTGTCATTGCCTTTGGCTGGCTGGCATTCTTTACACTCGTCGGTTCAGGCGAAGCGAGCAAAGTCGGATCATTCACTTTCCTGATCCCGCTCATCGCCATCCTTTGCAGTTCTTTCTTGTTACATGAAAATATTACCCTGAATTTAGTAGTCGGCCTTTTATTTATCGTGATTAGTATATTGTTTGTAAACATGAAGCTCAAATCCAAGATGGTACCCGACTCGAGTGTTTAAAGGAAAAGACATGTAATAATACACAGTCAGTTTAAAAGAGATGATCTCTGGATTTAACAGAGTTCATCTTTTTTTTGGATTTTTATAATATTCCTTGGCGTCTTGGCTTTTGACTTTGTCGATATCTACTCAGAATTTGTAGATATTTCTCGGGAAATAGCTAATTTGTGAAAATCGTGAATTCTGAATGGTATTTTTTGATACACATGGCCTCTAGCAAAATCGATCGCAATCTCATGTTATATCGCCCTGCGATATGAAACCTTTCTGCCCCTTATTTTCGAAATATGGAGAAAAGCTTTTCCCATCTTCCTTTACGTTGTTGTATCGCTTCTTCTAACCGTTGATTAAAATCGTTTTGTGAACTCCATTCTCTTTTCTGTTCGTCCCGCATAATTTGTATCTCTCGTTGTAATTGTTCACCTTTTTGTTTTTCTTGCTGCAGCAATGTTTCGTAATGAATCGTTTGCTGTTCCGTTAATTTTTGAATTTTGGCGTTCGTTTTTTGTGCTGAATTTCCAATGGTAGAACTGATAATATGATGATCTTGCTGGAGTCGGGAAACTGTTGTTTTAAGCTGGGACATATCGTTGGTCAGTTGGACATTCATTTCACGGGTAGCTGCGAGTTCTTTGAATAAAATCATTAAGGCTTCTTTTAGTTGATTGGGGTCATGGGGTAACGTTTCATATGTATCGCTTATTGCAATCTCTGTTTCATTAGATTCTTTTAATCTCTCTTGTTGCAAACCCACAAGTTCTTTTGCTGTATCGTCCAGGGAGTTGGGCGTATCGCGCAGCGCTATAAGCGCTTCGATGTCAGATTGAACGAAAATACGGCGATCGCCATCTTTCAAAAACTCATACCCATTCCGCTCTAAGACTTGTCCGTACTTTCGAACTGTTGGAGTTGCTATCCCCACTGCTTCCGCGACTTCCTTGGAGGAGAAAGCTCGTTCATTCGGTTGTATATCACGTCGCATATCGGGCCTCCTTTTCTATTTAATAGTTTATTATGCAGGTTACATTCGTAAGTTATATCGCCCAGCGATACGAAAAACTTAAGCGTTTTTATTATGATGAGATATACCTATCTAAGTATATCATTTCGTTAAATATGAAGATTTTTTGACAAACTTGCATATCGCCCAGCGATACAAGATCCATAAAAGAACCACTTGTCCACTCCTCTGCAGAAAAACCCCATCACCCTTAACTTCGCCTAAGTATAAACAATTTATGTTAAAATAAATGCTGCTTCACGTTCAAGGTGGAGAGCCCTTTCTACCTTCAAATTTACAAATCAGGGCAACTTAGGAGTGTATTAAACTATGAACAAAAAAGATATCGCACAGCTGAGAAAACAATTTAAAAAAGAAAATGCTTCACTTAACATCTCCACCATCTTTAATGTGTATATAACGAAAGAATCGAGTGACATTTATCATCACCAGAGCCAGCCTTTTGAAATGCTAGATTCTGAACAACAAGAGCTGTTTCTGAACAATTTTAAAAAATTACTTGCCGGCAACCTGGATGAGAAGCTCTTTGAATTAAAGTTTCAACGTAATGCTGAGAACAGCAGCCAGCTCATCCTCCATCAAGGTTTGCTCAGCAGTGATACCGAGGACTGGAAAGAGCGAATGCTCCAAATGGTAGGCAAAATGCTGCAGGATCGGCTATACGAGATGGATATCGTGATTACCTTCATTAAAGGAGAATACTTCAAACCGACGAAACGCCGTGGTGCTGATTCTGAGGAAAATGAACACGATACCGTTTATTCTCATCCCTTTATTCTTTGCAGTATTAACAATACGCAAGACCCTAAAAAGGAACTGCTGTTTGACTATGTGGAAAAAGAGTTCAAATACAACTTTGTGCTTGACCCCATCATCAACCTGAATGCACCGATTGCAGGATTCCTGTTTCCTTGTTTCACTGATAATGCGGCCGATGTGAACCACATTCTGTATTCGGCAGGGAAAGTCCATGAGCCTGATTATTCATTCATAGAGCAAGTGTTAAATGCTGAAGAAATGATGACAGCAAAGGATGATAAAGCCGTTTTTGAAGAAATTATTAAAAACGTAACCAGTGATCAATTAAATACATCCACTCTCTCCAATGTGTATGAAGAAATTCACCGTATGATTGAAGAAAATGAAGAGGAAGAACAACCAAAATTGGACACCAAGGACGTGGAACGGGTGCTCAAGATGAGCGGCCTTGAAGACATCAACACGGAAAAGGTAGAATTAGCCTTCAAAAATGTAATAGATAATGACAAGTACGAGATTAAAGCAACCAGCGTCGTTCCGAAGTATAATTCAAAATCCATTAAAATTAACACAAAAGTAGCTAACATCTCCATCAGCCCACAGGACCTGCGATACGTAAAACAAGTCCATCTCAGCGGCAAACGCTACCTCATGATTGAAGTGGAAGAAGACACCGTCATCGAAGGCTTTACGATGATTCCAGAGGCTTTTGCGGAGAAAGTGGAGAATTAATAGAAAAAAGCTTCTCCTTTTTAACCTGGGAGAAGCTTTTTATTATGTGTACGTTTCTCGTTTAATCAATCGGCATTGGGGCATTTGGAGATACAAGATTCTGTTCTTTTAGCTCCTTCCAGAAGTCAGAAGGAATATCTTCCTTGGAGGCAGCTACATCCTCTTTCACATGTTCCACCCGAGTAGAGCCGGGAATGACAGCAGCTACTGCGGGATGGGCCATGGAGAATTGAAGTGCGGCAGCTTTAATACTCACCTGATGCTTTTCAGCAATCTGTTTGATCTGGTTCGCTTTTGAAGCAATTTCATCGGGAACATCTCCATAATCGAAATGATTTCCTCCAACCAATACTCCCGAATTGAACGGAGCGCCGACGACAATATTTACTTTTTTCTCCGCAGCTCTTGGCATTAACTTAAGCAACGCATGCTCATGGTTCAATAGCGTATAATGGGTCGCTTGCAGGCTGATGTCCGGGCGTGTTTCTTCCAGTTCAATGGCAAGTTCGATTGGTTCTGTCCGATTGACTCCCAGACCCCATGATTTAATCACTCCTTCGTCACGAAGGCGGGACAGCACACGGAACGCCCCTTTTCGTGCAATATCAAACTGTGTTACCCATTCGTCACCGAGAAAATCGGGCGAAACATCGTGCACATATACAAAGTCCAGACGATCCGTTTTTAACCGCTCCAGGCTTTGCTCGACCGATCGCAGGGTCGCATCTTCACTGTAATCCGTGGTTATTTTATTTTTGCGGCCATGCTCAAACATCCCTTCCTTTTCCTCTGTTTCATCTTCAATCACCCTGCCCACTTTCGTTGATAAGAAATAGTCATCGCGATTGTATTTGGATAAAACTTCTCCCAGACGCAGTTCCGCTAATCCCGCTCCGTAAAACGGGGCCGTATCAAAATAACGGATTCCGAGATCCCAGGCGGTTTCAATCGTTTTCCACGCTTCTTCCTCCGGAACCTCCCTGAACATATTTCCAAGCGGCGCCGTACCCAGACCCAATTTTCCTTTAATCAAGCTCATAGATATTGCCTCCTATCCAACGATTAGTCTTTTTTTCACTGTTTATTTCCATTCCTTTTCTCTTTGCACTTAAAACACAGGATTCCGCAAGAAAAAACCGCCAAACAAATAGTGGCTGCATTCGTTATTTTTCTCTCTACCTTAACCAACGGTGTTCCGGTGGCTTCTTCCAAAAACCGTCTCATGATTTTAATCGGTTGATCCGGCCAAAGGTGAAGTCCCCACGCGGACGAGAATTTAACACTCTGATCGGATCGGCCAGGAATGGGTTCGTCCGGATCCAGGAAATCGATCGCATCTGGATAGTATAATGTTTCTATTACGCTTTGAGTTGGGGTACCTGCATTGGTTAGCGGTTCTAATACCGATAGTTGTTCTCTTCTCCCCTGGCTGAGGAAATATACCCTTCCTGTTTCCAGTAACGCAGTGTGGAATTCGCTACGCCTATTCTCCCGGCAACTTAACGATTTGCCGGAATGACCTCAATCTGGAAAGCAAAAAAGCCACCATCAAGAGAACACCCGCCCGCTCAAGCATTAAAGGCAGCAGCTGTAACAGCTTAACTCCCTCCTTCTGGAAAACCCTAAATATACTATCTTTAGTACTTGTTCATGTTATCAGGCTTAACGGTTATTGCATTTTACTATTTTCTTAAGCGTGAGAGGTGGCTATAATAGATGAGTGGGGGATTTCACACCATAACGAATAAAAAAGCTGCTAGGCTGAAATATAAATGAAAGAGGTAATTATGTGAATACAACATCATCATCGATAGCATCCACAAAAACAAGAGCATTAGTCATCAATGCCCTTTTCATCGGATTGACTTTTGTGGCAACGTACATTAACTTCAAGCTTCCGATCATGGGTAACGGAGGATTAATTCATCTGGGTAACGTTCCTCTATTTGTAGCGGCATTTGTTTTCGGCAGAAAAACAGGTGCCATTGCAGGCGCAGTCGGAATGGGTTTATTTGACCTCCTCTCCCCGTGGACGGTGTGGGCACCGTTTACCTTCGTTATCGCAGGAGCAATGGGATATGCAGCCGGCCTCATATCCGAAAAAGTACCCGGCAACAAAGTTCTGGTTAACACCCTGGCCGTCGTCGCCGCCCTTGTGATCAAGATTATTGGATACTACTTTGCAGAAGTAATCCTTTATCATAACTGGGTTCAGCCTTTTGGGTCTATTCCGGGGAACTTCTTGCAGGTTGTTGTGGCTGGTATTATTGTTATACCGATTGTTGCTCGGATAAAGCAGAGAGTGATATAGATTTAAGCATAAAAGAACCCTATGGAGCAGTACCTGATAGAGGATTGCTTCATTATTTATAAACTCCAAAGAAGAAACACGAATAAGTGATTACCCTTTTTTGGTTACTAAGAAGGGGCTGTCCAAGAAGTCTGTAAGCTGTTGATTTCCGTCCAGGGTGCTCGCTTTCCGCGGGGCGTGCGGTGAGCCTCTTGGCGCTAGCGCCTGCGGGAGTCTCACCTGTCACGCTAGTCCCGCAGGACAAGGAAAGCTT
>NZ_JARMMC010000037.1:0-24387 GCF_036216745.1 Fictibacillus sp. B-59209
AGACTCCCGCCGGTGCTTGCACCAAGAGGCTCACCGCACGACACGCGGAAAGCGAGCAGCCTGGAACGGAAATCAACAGCTTACAGACTTCTTGGACAGCCCCTTTTTGCAAATAATGAGCCAATCATATGGAAGTACTGAAAAATCAGGTTCGAAAATTTTTATGTTCAATCGGTTTATACTCGACATTAAATGACACGATTCGACGCATTCGTTTCCAATCTCCGCCGCAAGGAATGCAAAAAAGGGACAGGCTTCACGACGAGTGAGCCCTGTCCCCTTTCCTATATTTTAACTTTACAACCAAGTGTCTAGGTTGTTATCGCCTTTAACAAGTACAAGGACTTTACCTTCATCGAGTTTTCTTTCGTACTGCTCCGCTTCAATGGGACTTAACCCGACTTCTTCAAGTTTATTGCGGAGTTCATCACCGCGTTTTTGGAAGAGATTTTTAATGGCAGTTCCTAGTCCTTCTTCTGCCGTCCCAATGGTGTTGGCATCTGCTGCATCTGCGATGTAACGCGTGTCGTCTCTTTCGTGTGCGAGGACGTAGATGTCATCGTGGTCAATTCCCCGTGTTTCAAGCTCGTTGACCGCAGAAATTACTTCTTGTTCCGTAGAAAATTCTCGTACTAATGGTTTAACAGCCATGATCAAATTCCTCCCTCTCGAATTGAATACACTTGTTATGTACACGCTTTTTGTATTTTGTAAACATGGAAAAATGAACCTGAGCGTTTTATACCGATTACTTTTGGGGAAAATAAAGCGTAATGAAAAAAGAAAGGAAGATACCCAAATGATCTGGACAATTATCGGTATTTTAATCGTACTATGGCTATTGGGACTTATTTTTAAGATTGCTGGTGGTATCATTCATATTCTTCTGATTGCGGCCATCGTGATTATTGTCTTTAAATTAATAAAGGGAAGGCGATCAGCCTGACAGAAGGGATGCTTCCACGCTGAAGCATCCTTTTTTATGAAGAAATTCCGGATCTATTCAAAAACCGGTTCCATTTGACACCCTTCAAAAGAATCAATTTTGCTTGAAAGCCATTGATATCCCGGCAAAGGAATCCTATCCACCGAATAGCTTGTAAGGATGTAAAATCGTTTGGAGGGATAGGTTTGAAAATGGCAATGAAAACGATAGGCTCGCTTGTATTGTTGTATTTGGCCATTATGGCGATGCCCATGGATGAAAACAGAGCTCACGCAGAACAGCAAACCGAACACAAAAAAGTGTATTTAACCTTTGATGACGGTCCGTCAGAAACGACGGGACAGCTTATGAAGGATTTAAATGACTATGGCGCTTCGGCGACTTTTTTTATGCTCGCGCCGCATATGGAGCAATATCCAATCGAAACGATGCGCCTGGCGTACAGCCAAAACTCAGTTGGCTGCCACGGGGTGACACATGATAAAGATGCGTTTTATCATAGTGAATCAACGGTTACGGGTGAAATGAAAACGTGCCGCCAGACGCTGGAAAACCTGACTGGGATCCATTCGAACCTCGTTCGTGTTCCTTATGGAAGTGTGCCGTATATGAAACCTGAGTATGTTGAGGCGCTTAAACGTGACGGGTTTATCATGTGGGATTGGAACGTAGACAGTGTTGACTGGGGAAGCAAGGATGACAGCTGGGTCAATAAAACGTTGCAGCAAGTGGAACAAGTGGAAAAGAACCATCATGATCCTGTTATCCTGATGCATGATAAAGAGCTGACAGCCAAAGAACTGCCAGAATTGCTTGGTGTCCTAAAGAAACAAGGGTATGAGTTTTCGCCTATAAGTGAAAAACAAGAACCAGTCAATTTTCAATAAATGCATTAAACAAAAAGCTGCCGGAAACTGTTCCGGCAGCTTTTTTTGTATTTAAATGGGTCTTTGCAACTATTTTTACATAATTTTAAAAAATTTACCTTTATTTTACGAATAAAGTCTTTAATTTTTATTTTCAAAATATATAATTAGATTGGCAATAAAATAACTGAATGATTTTAGGGGGATACGTATGGGGAAAAAGTCCTTTACTTCAATGGGACGTTCTTTACTGGCATCAACAATGGCATTAACCGTACTTGCTTCACCAATCACTATGGATTCAGTAAAAGCAGCAGCTAAACCGCAGAAGCAGAGCAAAACGGAATCCGTTCAGCTTAGGATTCTGGGCACTACCGATATCCACACTCATATCGCAAATTATGATTATTATAAAGACGCGGAAACAGATGAGTTCGGTTTGGCAAAAACGGCAACCCTCATTAAAAAAGCGAGAAGCGAATCTAAGAACACCCTTCTTTTTGATAACGGGGACTTGATTCAAGGTAACCCGCTCGGTGATTACAAAGCGAAAGTGGACAAGCTTGAAAACGGAGAAATGCATCCGGTCTTCAAAGCGATGAAACTATTAAAATACGATGCCGCAACTGTAGGAAACCATGAATTCAACTATGGCCTGGATTACCTTCAGGAGGTATTGGATGATGCTCCTTTCCCGTACGTGAATTCCAATGTCTTTAAAGATGATCATGATAGAAACCCTTACAACGACAAGAACTATTTCAAACCTTATAAAATTATTAAAAAGAAAGTCATTGATGCAAAAGGACATAAACAAGTCATTAAAGTCGGTGTAATCGGCGCCGTTACTCCTCAAATTACAATGTGGGATAAATCCAACCTTGATGGAAAAGTCATCACAAAGGATATCGTCGATACGGTAAAATCCTATATTCCTAGAATGAAAAAAGATGGGGCTGACATCATTGTTGCTCTGGCGCACTCCGGAATCGGTGATGCAGACCGCAAACAGATGGAAGAGGATGCCGCCTACGACCTGACAAAAGTCAAAGGCATCGATGCGATTATTTCCGGACACAATCACAAAACATTCCCTGGCGATTTCGCAAACCTTCCGGGTGTTGATGAAAAGAACGGAACGATTAACGGGAAGCCGGTCATCATGCCAGGAAACTGGGGCAACCAGCTTGGCGTAATGGACCTTGGCCTTGTGAAAGTCAAAGGAAAATGGTCTATCGACAAGGCAAAGACTCAATTAAGAGCGGTTTATGACAAAGTAAACAAGAAAAGTCTCGCCAAAACTGACGAAAGCATCATTAAAGCGATCAAAAAAGACCATCAAGGCACCATTGCCTATGTCCGCCAGCCGGTAGGACAAACAAGTGCTGATATCAACAGCTACTTCGCAACTGTCCAAGATGACCCATCCATTCAAATCGTTACGAACGCACAAAAATGGTACGTTGAAAAGCAATTAAAAGGCACAAAGGATGAAGGTCTGCCAGTATTATCTGCAGGGGCTCCATTTAAAGCAGGGGGAAGAAACGGTGCGAACTACTACACCAATATTCCGAAAGGCACCATCGCGATTAAGAACGTCTCTGACCTTTATCTGTATCCGAACACTGTAGCGACTGTTAAAGTGAAAGGCTCTGATGTAAAAGAATGGCTCGAGATGTCAGCTGGGCAGTTCAACAAGATTGATCCGTCCAAAAAAGAAGAGCAGGCGCTTGTGAACAATGATTTCCCGACGTATAACTTTGATGTGATCGATGGCGTTACCTATGACGTCGATGTGACACAGCCGGCGAAATATGATAAAGACGGAAATGTGATCAATGCTGATTCCAGCCGTATTAAAAACCTTCAATACAACGGCAAGCCAATCGACAATAACCAGGAATTTATCGTTGCGACGAATAATTACCGTGCAAACGGACTGTTCCCGGGTGTGAAAAATAAAACGGCAGTCAACCTGTATCCGGATGAAAACCGTCAAGTCATCATCGACTATATTCGTGAACGCGGAACGATTGATCCTTCTGCAGATCAAAACTGGAAGTTTGCTTCTGTAGCAGGTGAACCGAATGTAACCTTTGAATCTACACCTGACGCTCAAAAGGCAATACCGGCAGATGGAGCCATTAAATATGTCGGCTCTGCAGCAGAGGGCTTTGCGAAATATTCGTATAAACTTAAAAAGCTTGAGAACATTAATGTGCAGCTTTTAGGCATCAATGATTTCCACGGCCAGCTTGATACGTACAACTCGAAGATCAACGCAGGCGGTGCTGAATATCTTGCAGCCTACTTAAAACAGCGTGAAGCAACGAACCCGAATACGCTTTTGCTTCATGCGGGAGATGCAGTAGGAGCAAGTTCCCCGGTATCAGCTTTGCTTCAGGACGAGCCTACAATCCGCTTTTTGAACAAACTGGGCTTTGATGCTGCAACGATTGGAAATCATGAGTTTGATGAGGGCGTAAAAGAAATGCTGCGTCTGATCCACGGTGGAAGCCATCCGAAAACAGAAGCAAAGTACGGCAAGTTTGAAGGGGCGAGCTTCCCTTATGTGGCAGCCAATGTGATTGACAAGAGCACAAACAAACCGCTTCTTGATCCTTATGTGATCAAAGAAGTGGGCGGAGCAAAAATTGGCATCATCGGTGTTGTTCTCTCTGACACGCCTAGCATCGTTATCCCAAGCGGCGTAGAAGGTGTTGAATTTACCGATGAGACAGAAGCCATCAACAAATATGCAAAAGAACTCGAAGCAAAAGGAATTAAGTCCATCGTCGTGCTTGCCCACAATCCGGCGAACTCTACAGCTGACGGACAGAATGCAACAGGCGAACTCGTGGATATGGCGAACAAAGTTGACGATGAAGTTGACGTTATGTTCGGCGGGCACAACCATGCGCTTACGAATGCAGTAGTCGACAACAAGCTTCTCGTACAATCCTATTCTTCTGGAACCGCGTTCTCTGATGTAGATCTTGTCATCGATCCTAAAACACAGGATATCGTGAAAAAGAGCGCTGAAGTCGTAACTGTTGACCGCGGCAAAATTGCTCCGGATCCTGAAATCAAAGCATTTGTTGATAATTATGTAGCAGATGTTGCTCCAATTTTGAATGAAGAGATCGGAGACACACCTAACTACATCAGCAAAGATGCTAATGCAGACGGCGAATCGGCAATGGGGAACCTCATCGCGGATTCCATGAAAGAACAGACGAAAACAGATTTCGCCTTCATGAATCCAGGCGGAGTGCGTGCAGATATTGACGCAGGAAAAATTACGTGGAAAGAAGCGTTTACCGTTCAGCCTTTCGGAAATGATCTTGTGAAAATGGATCTGACAGGTGTACAAGTAAAAAGCCTTTTGGAAGAGCAGTGGGCAGATCCGACACGTGCAAAGATCCTTCAGATTTCAGGGCTTAAGTTCACCTATGATGATTCAAAAGCGGCAGGAGATCGTATCGTGAGCATCACTCTTCCTGATGGAACTTCCATTGATCCGGCAAAAACCTATTCTGTCACAGTTAATAACTTTATGGCAGGCGGCGGAGACGGATACACAACCTTAAAGAACGGCAAAAACTTAGCGATTGATATCGTCGATCTTGAAGCACTTGTGAAATACATTAAAGCCAAAGGTACAGTGGACCCTAAAGTTGAGGGCAGAATCACAAAACTGAACAAGTAAACAGTATCAAGCCAGACCAGCTTAAGCCTTCTCATGGGGAGGGCTTAAGCTGTTTTTTTGTTCCGCAGTCCATTCCTTTATTTATGATATAATCCAGTTGTTGGAGTAATTACTAGAACAAAGGAGCCGGAATAGTGAATGGTTTTACAGAAGATCCATTAAGTTTAATTAAAAAAAGAAATACGCTCCTTTACAAATTGCTATGGGGATTCTTTGTTATTGATGTTCTCTTTGATTATATTTTCGACCGCGACATTGTTTCGGTCATGCTTCCGTTAGGCTTTGGCATTGGAGGCTTTATTACCTTTTTTGCTGTATGGAACCGCATGCCTGTTTTTTCAATGTATCTCACCGTTACGGGTATTTTTGCTTTTTTGTTCTGCTTAATATCCGTGCAGCCTGTTTTGGTCAACTATCTTTACATCTGGTTTTGCCTTTTGCTGAGCACGTTTTACAGCCAATATAAAGTCATTATTTATTCTGGTGTTTTGTCAGTAGCCATGTCTACTTATTTCTTTTTTACGGATCGGGCGCTTTTTTCCTCGGTTGAAGACTTTGATTTGGTCTTTATCCTGTTGTTGCTCGTTTTCTTAACGGTTTTCTTTGTACAGTCCACTCAGTTTACGGAAATGCTTCGGATGAAAGCAGAGAACAGGGAAAGGCATACAGCCAGCCAGCTGCTTGAATCGAAAGAATACTTTCATTCCATCTTTTCACAGACAGCTGATGCCATCCTCGTTCAAAACCTGGAAGGTGATGCACTGGCAGTGAACCGGGCGTTCATTGAGCTTTACGGATGGAAGGAAGAAGAGATGCTGAAAAAGCCTTTTCAGCATTTTCCAGCTACGCAAAAGCAGCTGATAGGGGAAGTGTTTGAAAGAATTATTAAAGGAGATGCAGTTTCTGGCTATGAAATGGTCAATCAAAAGAAAACAGAAGAACTGTTTCCGGTCTCTGTCACCTTTTCTCCGATACGCAACCCTGATGGCACTATTAAAGCCATAGCCGGAATTTACCGTGATATTACGGAAACGAAGCGGACAGAAGAACTGATCGTCCAATCCGAAAAGCTTTCCGTCATCGGTCAGCTGGCTGCAGGTGTAGCCCATGAAATCCGTAATCCGCTGGCTATTCTGTCAGGGTTTGTTCAGTTTATGAGGGAGGAGCATATCTCCGATGAGTACACGAATATCATGCTGGCGGAGATTAATAGGATGAACCAGATTTTAGAGGAATACATGCAGCTGGCGAAAGTGAAGCAGTTTACTTTTGAGGAAGTCGATTTGTCTGGGCTTGTAAAAGAAACCTTGCTGCTGATGGAGGCATATGCCAGCCTCTCTAATATTTCTATAATTTGCGGGATTCAAGATGTGGGCTGCCTGATCAGAGGTGATTCCAACTCCTTGAAACAAGTTTTCATCAATCTGATTAAAAACGCAGTAGAAGCATCCGCACAAGGAAGCCAGGTTGAAGTTTCGGTCAAACGGACAAGTGAAGGCTACGCAATTATTGAAGTAAAAGATGAAGGACATGGCCTCGAAAAGGATCAGCTGAAAAAGCTGGGGGAACCATTCTTTACAACAAAAGATACGGGAACCGGGCTCGGGCTGATGGTAAGCTTTAAAATTATAGAACAGCATAACGGAGAGGTAACTGTAACAAGTGAACCGAATAAAGGGACAATTTTTTCGGTTAAACTGCCGGAACTTTCAAGAAAAAGCTCCTGACTGTACAGCCAGGAGCTTTTTAATGCAAAGAAGGGTATACTATCCAGATTTTTCGTACCTAACCTTAGTGTATTTATTGCTCATACCCATCAACGACAACATCGAGCTTTCCGGTTTCCGGATCAATGACGAGGCCGTGGACGCTGACTGTCTCAGGAAGCAGCGGGTGGTGCTTCACCATGCTTACGCTGCCTTTTACAGCATCCTCTACTTTATCAAACCCTCTCAGCCATTGATTGAAATCAATACCGGAATATTTTAAAGTGTTGAGTGTTTCCTCTTTTATTCCCTGATCTTTCATTTTTCCCAAAAAATCATCGGGATCAAGAGCACTCATTCCGCAATCGTGATGGCCGATGACACAGACTTCTGATGCCTTCAGGGCATAGATGGCGACAAGGATGCTTCGCATGACACTGCCAAAAGGATGCGCAATAATAGCACCAGCGGTTTTGATGATCTTAACGTCTCCATTTTTTATATTCATGGCCTGTGGAAGCAACTCCGTCAGCCTCGTATCCATACAGGAAATAATAACAAGCTTTTTTTCTGGAAACTTCCCTGTCTGATATTTTTTATATTCTTTATTTTCCACGAACTTTTCATTGTACGCTAAAATTTCATTCAAAATTGCCATGTTGATCTTCCCTTCTATAGAACTCTTTTTTTACTATTTTATCGAAATATCCTCAAAAATCAAATTTCAAAAGTTTTAATTAGACGAAACAAGCGTGTTATCGATAAAAAAACAGGCTGAAATATTGTCAGAAAGGATAACTCTTTCAGGAATGGTTCGTTTTTTGTTGGACAACGCAAAGATATGTAGGAAAAAAACAAGCAAACGAAGCACATTGTGACAAACATTTCCTTTTCCACTCCGTATAATCAAGCTATCAAGAACATATGATAGTAAGTTGTTAAAGCATCATGTCAGGAAGAAAGGGGGACAGGCTCAAAGCAAGGCTGGCAATCCATTAAAATAGATTTACTATTAAAAAGGGGGATGTACGGATATGGAACAATCTGTGTATTTAATAGCCATTATTCTATTTACGGTGAATGTGATGTTTCAGAAGGCGGTTTCCTTGATGATCACCAGGGTGGAGCAAGCCGTTCTTGTGAAAGAGCAGAAATACCGGGTTGCGAACCTGCTGGCTAAAGCGGTGAAAAAGAAAGAACGTCCGCTCTTCAAACCAATCAACAACTATAAACAAGAACGCCGTAAAGTGAAGTGGATAGATACTTCTTAACCAATTCGGTATTGGAAAATTTAAATCGAGGGGAGAGGGTAAATGATATTATTAAGGATGGCAAAATACTACTTAGTAATACTTAAAGAGATCGATGAACGGGAAAGGTATTCTGCTGGCAGATCCAAAAGTCTATTAAAACGGATAATTCATAGGGTTTCTCGGCCTGGATCACCGTGAATCATTGTGAATTTCAATAATAAATGTGCGGAGTATGTCGGGCAGTCTCTTTAAGACTGTCTTTTTTTCGTGGAGAAAAAATGTGTTACTATAAGTACAGTAAAGAAGGTTTATCGGAAGGAGAGCAAATCATGAGTATTTCCGTTCGCCATATCATTACGTTGATGGAAAAGCATGTGACAGAACTAAAGCAGCTCCCGGAGAGTTCGCCAAAAATAAAGGAGAACGCGGCCGCCATTAAGACACTCTGCGATCTCATGCTGGATTCTGACAGCACCAGAGAAGACAGCCAGTGGGTGCCGCCCTCCCCTATTTCTGCTCCACCTGGATTTACAGGCACACTGCCTAAACAGAATAAGAAGATGGACGATGAAGAAGAGGGCAACGGCGATTCCATTTTTGATTTCTAGACAACAGAAAAACAGGCTTATCCTTAACGGATGAAGCCTGTTTTTTTTTATAGTTGATATATTCTTGCTTCATGAGGCTGCAGAACGTTTTGGCCGCTGATCGCCGTATAGTTTCCGAGAATCAGATTATCTTCGTTCACAGTTAGGGATGCTGGAAGAGAGAATGAGCTGGGCTCATCGCTGTGATTCAGCATGATCAGCCATGTCACACCGTTAAGGCTTCTGCTGTAGATGTACAGGTTTGCATCACCCTCTGACAAATCCTTATAGTCGCCATAAACCATCACATCGTGTTCTTTTCGCAAAGAAATCAGCTTCTGATAGAAATAAAAAACGGAGTTGGGATCATTCAGAGCGTTTTCAACATTGATCTCTTTATAATTAGGGTTCATGTTAAGCCAGGGTTTTCCTTCACTAAAGCCGGCATTCTCTGATGAGTTCCATTGCATAGGAGTCCTGGAATTATCGCGGCTTAACGGCTGAAGCTCATGCAGCACTTCCTGAGGATCCCTGCCTTTGCTCGTTTCTTCCTCATATTTATTTTTCATCGCGATATCATGATATTCACCGATCGTATCAAACCTTACACCGGTCATACCGATTTCTTCACCTTGAAATATATAAGGCATTCCCGGCAGTGTATGAACCATGGCGGCAAGTAATTTAGCTGATTCGATTCGGTATTCTTTGTCGTTTCCGTAGCGTGTCACTTGCCGGGTATGATCATGATTGTTCAGGAATTGAGAGTTCCACCCTTTCTCATGCAGGCCATCGTACCATGTTTGCTGAATTTCCTTGTAGCGGAGCATGTCCCAGGAGGGCATGTCGTCAGCTACTTGAAAGTGAAACAATGTGTTCAGCTCATGCCGGTCTTCGCCGACATACTTTAAGCCATCTTCAGGTGTAACGAACGGAATCTCTCCGACCGTCATTGCATCATAGTGGCGCAGTACTTTTTCATTCATTTCTTGCAGATAGTCATGAATGCCAGGGTTATTTCCTAGGTAATCAATGTTCTCAGGATGGTCAGAATCCGGAAAACCTTTTTGCTTTGCCAGAAGGTTGATTACGTCCATACGGAATCCATCTATTCCTTTATCAAGCCAAAATTTCATCATGCTGTAGATCTCTTCTCTTACTTCAGGGTTTTCCCAATTCAAATCCGGCTGCTGAACGGCAAAAGAGTGCATATAATATTGATCTGTTTTTTCATCAAGTTCCCATACAGAAGGAGAAAAATAAGAGCGCCAATTGTTCGGTTCCCGGCCGTTTACCGCATCCTTCCAGATGTACCAGTCTCTCTTCGGGTTATCCTTTGATGAACGCGACTCGATGAACCATGGATGCTGATCGGAGGTATGGTTCACAACAAGGTCCATGATGAGTTTCAGTCCTCTGCTGTGAGCTTCGTTAAGCAATCTCTCCCACGTCTCCATCGTTCCTGCTTTCTTCATGACTGATCGGTAGTCTGAGATGTCATAGCCGTTGTCCAAATCAGGAGATTCATAGATTGGATTAAGCCAGATTACATCTGCCCCAAGTTTTTTAATATAGTCCATTTTTTGAATGACGCCTTCCAGATCGCCGTAGCCATCTCCGTCTGTATCGAAAAAACTGCGCCAGTAGACCTGATAGACGACAGCTTCTTTCCACCATGTTCTTTTCAAAACGCTCACCCTTTCCTCTCCTTTTTCTTCATTATGAAGGAAGTCTCGCCGCCTGGAAAGCCATTTGGTGAACGGCGGATGTCTTCTGGATTTAATTTCTCCATTTTCGGGAAAAGTGGTGCTTAAGACATGATTCTTATCCGGAACAGGGGAAGTGAAAAAGTTGAAAAAAAGCAGAAATATGACGGCACTGATCAGGGTTCAATCTTCCCATCCTATTCTTAAGCATTCTCCTCGTCTTCTCCTTTTTTGTAAAAGCTGTTTTCTAAAAGATTGTTGCTTTGGGAACCTTCCTGTAAAGAAGCTTCATTGATAAGTTGATTGGAGTGTATGGTGCAAGACTCCTCGAAAATGAATTTCACATTTTCTTCGTGCGATATAACGCTGCCGAAGCTTTCCTTGTCCTGCGGGAGCAGCGGGACAGGTGAGACCCACAGGCGCATGCGCCGGTAAGGCTCACCGCACGCCCCGCGGAAAGCGAGCATCCTGAAACGGAAATCAACCACTCCCAAAAGCTCCAAGGCTTACGAAAACAGCCTTTGTAAAAGACGTGGCTGACGATCAGGCAAAGACAACGAATGCATAATAAACAAGCTTAAGGCTTTTGGGAAGCAGAAACTTCCCAGAAGCCTTTTTTTGTTTACTAGGTCTTATGGCATGTTTTTAAAAACGGTAGAATGTATGATGGTAAATTTTACTGTTCGGGTTTATACTATTTTTACGAACAAATGTTCGTAAAAATATACAGTAAAAGTGAGGGAGATCTTGAATGAATACAGCTAATGATTGGCTAGGGCTAGTAAATCTCCTTGGGAATGTGGGCTTTCCGGTTTTACTGGCTGGCTATTTGATGCTGCAGTTTGAAAAAAGGATTCAAAGCTTGGAAGCTGTAATAAAAGATCTGCGGGATGAGCTGGTTGATAAAGAGGAGCTTGAAAAAAAGATGGAGCAATACGGTCAAAGGCTAAAAGAAAAAGAGGAACTGAAAAAATCGGATGTTTCATAACCTCATTTACTTTCTGGTATGATAAAAGAAAACTAGAGGAGTGGATTGGAAATGAAGCTGTTTTTAATCTTGGGTGCCGTGAATGCTGCACTGGCGGTTATTCTGGGAGCTTTCGGTGCCCATGGTCTGGAAGGAAAACTATCAGAGCGTATGATTGAAGTCTATAAAACGGGTGTACAGTATCATATGTATCACGCCATCGGACTCTTGATCGTCGGGCTTCTCGCGGGAAAACTGACAAACTCAGGAGCGCTGCATTGGTCAGGCTGGCTTATGTTCATTGGAATTATCCTGTTCTCCGGCAGCTTGTACGCATTAAGCACAACCGGTATTTCAAAGCTCGGCATCATCACCCCGTTTGGCGGAGTGGCATTTGTTGCAGGCTGGGTGCTATTCATTATAGCAGCAGTAAAAGGGCTGTAAAAAGGAAAAAAGAGCTTTGCTTAGACAAAGCTCTTTTTGTATTGGTTTACCTCGGGCTGTAGGTTGACATCGGCTGCCCTTGGGACTGCGATTGCTGTCCTTGGCTCTGTCCCTGGGCCTGGCCCTGCTGTTGCTGCTGGCTTCCCTGGGAGCCGCCAAAAGGATAGGTGTATTCGATTTCTTCATCAAAGGTAATGTAATTGACGAAGACCATTAGAAGGAGAAAGCGTTTTCCAGTTTGGGGGTCACTCAGGATAATATGGTCTCGGCCAGCTGCTTCGATCACCCCTCTGAATACTTTGGAATTCCACTTATCACTGCCTTCAAATGTTTGATAGACGGTGGCTACTTTTCCTTTGTTTAACCGCAGGATATTTTCAATATAAGATTGCTCGAGCGGGAGCTGTCCAGGTGCTGCAATATCAGTGGGATACTGGCCAGAGGCGGCGCCGAGCCCTTGAGGCGGCATCCCCATCCCTGGCATCATCCCAGGTCCTGTATAACCTCCCTGTCCTTGCTGTCCCTGCGGCATCTGGCCCATTTGTCCCATTCCCATCTGCCCTGATTGAGGCATACTGCCATAGTAGGGCGGCATGCCTCCCCCTGTTTGCTGGCCTTGTGTTTGCCTGTAATTTGTCATACTTGCATCCCCCTTGTAAAAAGGTTTTTAAACACGCGGACCGGTATAAGTTCTATAACGTTTAATAGAATGCTGAAGAAGCCCGGAAAACTACATTTCATCATATGTAAACATGCCGCCTGTTAGACCAAAAAAAACTGGTTCTCATGTCACGCGTGTGCGCGGCATGAGAACCAGCTTTCATAAATTTCAACAATTATACGTGCAGAAATCCAGGTACGGCTTCTTTTATCAGTTGGTTACCGACATAGAAAGAACCGAATTCACCATAGCGTGCACTTACTTCATCGAATCTCATTTCATAGACGAGTTTTTTGAATTGAAGAACGTCATTGGCAAAGAGTGTAACTCCCCACTCCCAGTCATCGAATCCGACAGAACCGGTAATGATTTGTTTGACCTTGCCTGCATAGCTGCGGCCGATCATGCCGTGGCTGTACATCATTTTCTTGCGTTCTTCCATCGGCACCATGTACCAGTTATCGTTTCCTTCACGGCGCTTGTCCATCGGATAGAAACAAATATATTTCCATTTCGGAAGTTCCGGCTTTAGGCGGCCCTGAATCATGGGATCTGTTTCGGGATCTACATCATTGGATGGATTATAGTTGCTTAATTCAACGACAGATACATAGGAATAGGCAGGAATCGTGTATTGAGCAAATGCTGTTTTGTTGAATGCGTTCTCGATTTCATTAAGATCTTCCATCGTTGGACGCAGCAGCATCAGCATGAAATCTGCTTTTTGGCCGACGATCGAATAAAGGGCATGGCTGCCTTCTTTGCGGGTCTCGACCCTTTCCCACTTTTCCAAAAACGTCATAAATTCTTTGATGGCAGCTTCGCGTTCATCACTTGAAATCGCTTTCCAGGATACCCAGTCCATCTTTCGGAAATCATGGAGACAGTACCAGCCTTCAAGGGTTTGTGCAGCTTCACTCATGTATTGTCACTCCTTGGACATAATGATAATTTCACTCCTATCCAATATACCACATCCGCTTGAATAAAAAAAAATCCCCGCTGTTCGGGACAGACAGGGAGAGCTTTAAGTAGAGATCACGCAAAACGCTGAATGGCAGCGGTGATTTTACTGCTAAGAATAGATGTGTCCTGAAGCTCTCTTTCTGTAAAGGCCAGCCGGACATGCTTTTCATCCATATCCATCGCTTCCTCAAGCATGCCGAACAGCCCTCTTGCTTTTTTATCTATTTCCAATATGATCTCCAAGGAACTGCCGTCACTCAGGAATACCGCTTCAAGTTCATCCAGTTTACCCCTGAACATGCCGGTTGGCACATATTCAAATTCCTGAATAAACGGCAGGCGGCCGCTTATATAGCGTGAAGCAGCTTCACAAGTCGTTTGACGCAGCACAAAGTCCAGTCCTTCAATTGCTTCCATCGCTCTTCTGACAAGAGGCCCTGGATTTACGGTAATGTAATCTTTGTCTGACGGGTCAACTGCATTTTTAATATCAGCCCCGGTCTTCAGCCACACCGGTGTATGTCCGATGCTCAGCGGAACATCAAAGGGAATACGAAACGAAAAAGGAATCTTTTTCATTTCCCCGGGCTGTATGATTAAGGAATCAGATACACGGTGGCGTGCTACAGCTGATTGTTCCCTGTATTTCTTATCATCGGATTCTCTTATGTATTCGGTCATCAGGAAAATCGAAATCGAGCCGATCGGCTGTGCTGCTTTTCCGCCAGTAATCTGCACGGTGCCGCTTACTTCCTCTCCGGGAATGAACCTGTTTTTGGTTAAAATCGTATCAATGGTCGCTGCTCCTATTCCAACACTGGCCAGCATTTTGTTCATAAAAGACATATTGGATATCCTCCTTGAAATTGATAATAAGATATACGTATTGTCTTTTAAAAAGATTCAAACAGATTACATAATTATCCTTTTTATATTTTCCATTTTTCTAAAAATAACAACTTCTTGGCACAGGCGCTTTCAATTCAGGAATAGGTTTAAAACAGGCGCAAAAAAGAGTACCCTAGTATGGAATGAACCCGAAGAGGAGGACCTCGCATGAGCGATTTATTTAAAGATTTAAAAGAAAAAGTGCAACAGCAGAATCCCAAGATTGTGTTCCCCGAAGGCACCGACGAACGCATTCTTACTGCAGCAGCCAGATTGGCTGAAGAAAACGTCCTTAAACCGATTTTGGTTGGAAATAAAGAAGAGATCACTTCAAGAGCAAAGGAAATTGGAGCCAGCCTTGGCGACATCGAGTTAATCGATCCTAAGCATTATCCTGAATTCGACAGCCTTGTTGCTTCTTTCGTAGAACGCCGCAAAGGCAAAGCTACAGAAGAACAAGCACGCCAAATTCTTTTGGATGAAAACTACTTCGGCACCATGCTGGTCTATACAGGAAAAGCCCATGGACTTGTGAGCGGAGCTGCTCATTCCACAGCTGATACTGTTCGCCCTGCCCTGCAGATCATCAAAACAAAAGAAGGTATTAAAAAGACATCCGGCGCTTTTATCATGGTAAAAGACGAAGAAAAATATGTTTTTGCTGATTGTGCCATCAATATCGCACCATCTAGCGCTGACCTTGCTGAGTCTGCATTAGTGAGCGCACATACAGCAAGAGTCTTCGGCATTGACCCAAAAGTGGCGCTTTTAAGCTTTTCAACAAAAGGATCAGCTAAATCAGCTGAAACTGAAAAAGTAGTAGAGGCGACTGAGCTTTTGAGCGGCATGAACCCTGATTTCCCTTTTGACGGTGAACTTCAGTTCGATGCAGCGTTTGTTTCATCGGTTGCACAGAAAAAAGCACCAAATTCTCCTTTGAAAGGTGAAGCGAACGTCTTTATCTTCCCAGGCCTTGAAACAGGAAATATCGGATATAAGATGGTTCAGCGCCTCGGCGGCTATGAAGCGATCGGACCGATCCTGCAAGGTCTTAACATGCCGGTGAACGATCTTTCCCGCGGATGCAACGAGGAAGATGTTTACAAGCTTGCCCTCATTACGGCCATGCAGGCGCTATAAAAGAAAAGCGTAAGCGCCCTGCTGTATGGAAAAAAGCACTGAGAGATTAAATCTCCAGTGCTTTTTCATTTCGTTCCCATACCCGCTGATAGTTGTAATCGTGTAATTGAATCTCACTTACGGACAGTGGGGATGAAACGAGGTGGCTGCTTTCTTCTTTTAATACAAAGAGGAGTCTAGTCATCAAATCGCTGACAGACAACTCTGTTCCGGTCAACTCGGACAGTGAGGCCATCACGTCTGGCCTTATTTCGGGATAGCTGAATTTCGTAGGTTCTCCCTGAAGACCATGACGGTAAAACTCCCGGATTGCTTCTGCTCTCCCGGAACCGCTCCCGTTGACACATAAGTAGATCTGCACGGCTGCCCCATTGCGGATCCGCCGCTGTGAGATGCCTGCAAACTTCTTTCCATCCACGCTTAAATCATAGCTTCCCGGACAATACGAGCCGATGATCTCTCTTGCTTCGAAAGCAATACCATACGGGCTCAGCATTTTTTGGATGAGCTCAACCATCGTGTCATATCCCTTGTTGATCTCGATACTGCTGTCCTTTTCGGGAAGGATGATGGAAATATTCAAAACGCCTTCATCAAGCACCACAGCAAGACCGCCCGAATTGCGGACAATCACCCGGTATCCCCTTGATTTTAAATACTGTATGCCTTCATTCAGATGCGGAAGACGTGTATCCTGGATGCCGAGGACAATGGTGTTATGATGCACCCAAGTACGGACGGTTGGAGAAGACTCTCCCGCTCCAATCGATGTGCAGAGCGTATCATCCATTGCAAAAGACTGCAGGGCATCAAAAGACGGACCGAGGCTTGACTGGTCGATGATGCGCCATTTTGGCTGAAATAACAATGAAGCGTTCATACTAATCACGCTTCTCCGCTTCAATGATGAAGGATTTAGGAATACCCTGGTCAAAATCACCAGGATGCGGCTCTTCTTTCAGCCCTGTAATAAATAGGCCAGACGCTCCGATTGCAGTAATGATTTCACCAAGTGTCCACTTGCGGATGGATACTTGAAATGGCTTTCTTTCCTCTTCTGTCGCATATTGGAGCTCAGGAAGAAACTTGGAATACGATACGTCCACCGTTTCCAGAGCCGTACTGAAATAGTCTCCGCTCACCTTGTGCTTTCTGGCAGACTGGCTTTTTCCCTGTGAGGTAATCAGCTTGGTTGAGATCGGATGGAAATCTTGCAGGACGAACCTTCCACCCTGTTTAAGCAAGCGGTATACCGACGTAAAGAAAGGCACCAGATCTGTAAAATAATGAAGAATTCCGTTCTCTGTAAAAACAAGATCATATTCTCCTGAAAGTTCTTCCTCCGGCAGCTCAAGAACATCGCTCTTGATATAGCGAAGCGGGACGCCGGCCGCACGGGCAAGCTCTTTAGCGTAGCGTTCGTTCGGTTCTGAAAGGTCGATGACGGTTGCTTCTGCACCAAGCAGTGCCAAAGCAACCGCTTTGCTGCCATGGGATCCAAGAAGATTGCAGACTTTTTTTCCTTTCACATCGCCTATATAGGTTTCAAGCGGACTCAGCCGCTTTACCGGGTCTTTTTTTATTTTAGCAGCGGCTTTCGCCGGCTCGCCAAATCGATGGGTCCAGGCTTCGTAAGACTTTTCATTCCAAGCCTGACTGTTCTGGTTTTGTTGTGTGTGATCCACGAGTCAACCTCCTGCTTCTATCATTCTTTACTAGTATAACGCAACAGGCCGCAGAGCTTCCATGCCGGAAAAATAATTGCAACTTTTTGGAATGTATTTACGTAAGCATAGGTATAGTGAATGGAAGAGAAAAGGACAAAAGGAGGAGATCTGTTGAATAAGAACCTATCCAGGACATTAAAGTGGGTTTCAGGAGGATTTGAAGCGCTCCTGGGCATTCCTTTTGTAGGAGGAACCATCGTGGTTTCCTTTCTGTGGACGCCGCTTGCTATTGCGCTTGCCCTCCATATTGCTACACTCGTCTTTTCAGCGAAAGAAGGGACAGCAAGGCACGGAAGCATTCTCGGCATCGTGACTTCCTGCATCGCATGGATCCCGTTTGTCGGCATGATCATGCATATTATTTCTGCCATTTTATTATTGGTCGACGCCTACCGGCAGGAGGACAAAGACAGCCAGGTCGTTGATACGCAATAAAAAGAGAGGAGCGCCCCATGGGTCTCCTCTTTTTTTTGTTCTTTTCTAAAAGATTGTTGCTTTGAGAACATTTCTGTATAGTACACTTCATTGACAAGTTGATTGGAGTGGAAGGTGCGAGACTCCTACGGGACATGCGTGACAGGTGAGACCAAGTAGGCGTATGCGCCGAGGGGCTCAGCGTACGCCCCGTGGAAAGCGAGCATCCTGAAACGGAAATCAACTACTTTCAAGAGCAACAACGGTTACGAATACAGCTTTTTTTGATTCCATGAGAAAAAGAAAGCATGGCAGCGATAGAAGATATTCAGCTGTCGAAAACTGCTCGTTTTGTTTGTTGTTTCATGATTCAAAACCGCGTAAAATAGGGTATACTTCACAATGAAAATAATCATACAGCAAATAGGACAATCCTTCTGGCGAACACAAGCATGAGAAGGGATTTTCTTTTTTTAGCAGAACTATAAACATAAACTAATTGCGGCTGAAGGAGCATTTATTACGATATGGCGAAAGAAATGGGTCAGTTGAATGAAGAAAAGGTGTTTAAAGATCCGGTTCACCGTTACATCCATGTAAGGGACGAGCTGATCTGGCGGCTGATAGGCACGCGTGAATTTCAGCGCCTTCGACGGATTCGCCAGCTGGGTACTACCTATTTGACGTTTCATGGAGCTGAACACAGCCGTTTCAGCCACTCTCTCGGCGTATACGAGATTACAAGACGGATCGTTGAAATTTTTCAAAACAGGCCGCACTGGAACGAAGACGAACGGATGCTGGTTCTTTGTGCTGCACTGCTGCATGACATTGGACATGGACCTTTTTCCCACTCATTCGAGAAAGTGTTCGGTGTGGATCATGAAGATTATACAAGGGATATTCTTTTAGGCGATACGGAAGTGAATGAGGTTCTCCGCTTGCAAGGAGAAGAATTCCCCAGAAAAGTAGCAGAAGTCATCGAAAAGACCTATCATGACAAGCTGGTCGTCAGTTTGATCTCCAGCCAGATAGATGCTGATCGGATGGATTATCTCCTCCGCGATGCCTATTTCACAGGCGTAAGCTACGGAAACTTCGATCTCGAGCGAATCCTCCGGGTCATGCGCCCGATGGAAGACGGAGCCGTTATTAAAGCAAGCGGCATGCATGCTGTTGAAGATTATATTATGAGCCGATACCAGATGTATTGGCAGGTGTATTTTCACCCGGTAACGAGAAGCGCCGAAGTGATTTTGAGCAAAATCCTTCACCGGGCAAAGGACCTCTATCAGGGGGGCTATCAATTTAAGCAGGATTTAACGCATTTCTGCTCACTGTTCGAAGGGGAAATTACATTAGAGGACTACATAAAGCTGGATGAGGGAGTCATGCAGTATTATTTCCAAGTTTGGATGGACGAGGAAGACCGAATCTTGCGTGACCTCTGCCGCCGCTTTTTGGACCGGAAGCTTTTTAAATACACGGAGATGGTTTCTGTTTCAGAGGTTCTGCGCCTGTCAGGTTATTTTGAGGAAGCGGGCATCGACCCGAAATACTATCTTGTTATTGACTCCTCCTCTGATTTGCCGTACGACTTTTACAGACCGGGGGAAAAAGAGGAAAGGCTGCCTATCAACCTTTTAAAAGCGAATGGCGAAATCCGTGAACTTTCGAGAGAATCAGATGTAGTAGAAGCGATTTCAGGGAAAAGAAGAACAGACCATAAGCTCTACTATCCAGCTGATCTGATTGAAAAGATAGATGACAATAAGCTGAAACAAAAGATAAAACACATACTGAAAAAGGATTAACAGGTTTTATGCTAAGGGGGAAATACTGTGTTTGATGATCATTTAAAGGTCATAACGGTCATTAAGGAGGCCGGGGAAGTCATCGGTCGAAAAAAGCTGCAGAAGATGATTTATATCGCTAAAAAGCTGAACTTCCCTTTTCAGGAAAAATATGAGTTTCACTTTTACGGCCCTTATTCAGAAGAATTAACGCTGCGCGTCGAAGAACTGTGCAACCTGGGCTATGTGCATGAAATCAAAGAAAAAGTCAGCGGCTATTCCCAATACCGCTATTCTCTAAATAATGAGGGAGAAGACTTTTTGACTAGCTATGGAAAGAAGATACCGAAACTTGGGGAATGCGTAAGGTCCATGAACGAACAGTCCTCACGGTTTCTCGAACTTGTTTCTACCATTTTATTTTTTTCGCATTTGCCGGCAGACGAAGTTAAAGTCAAGATTCAGACATTAAAGGCAAAACAAAAATACAGCGATGCAGAAATTCAGGAGGGTTATACGTTTATCAGCCAGCTTGAAAACTGTATTGTTCAGTAAGTATACCTCTTCGGGCGCTCGGATTAATGTTTATTCTCTATGCCTATGTAAAATACTGGTTGTAAATATAATAGATTCTTGTAAAATAAAAGTATTCTAATGGTTACTGGGAGAACATATGAACAAAAAGAAGATTCAGCTCATCAGTGAGAGAATTGTAGAGCAGATCCAAAAGATAACCGAGAGATCAGCCTATCTTCAGATGAAGGAGAACCCCGAATCCATCAAGAAAATGATGGATCGGAAGCTGAGGACGATTACAGAAGAAGAAAGTAAGCAATTATATGAACAGTTTCTTTTCTATTTGGGAGAAGCGCTGGTATCAGACTATGATACTTCCTTTCAAAAAATTACGAAATGGGGAGAAAAAGCAGGAGAAATTGCTGTTCTGGAGGATATTCCGTTGGATGAATCGCTGGATGGCCTTCGTTTTTTTCGCCAGGCTATGCTGCATATCATTGATGAGGAAGCCGAGAAAGTTGATCTTTCGAGGAAAGAGTTCATACAAATTACATCCATTATTGACACGTTGCTAGACCGGTGCATCTATAGCTATAGCATCGCCTTCGTCCGGCATAACCGTAAAAAGATGGAGGTCGCCCAGCTTGCGATCCTTGAACTTTCGGTTCCGGTCGTACCTCTGGCGAAGGGAATTGCCGTGCTTCCGATTATTGGGGAGATTGACACACACCGGTCCCAGATGATCATGGAGCAAACGCTGACCCGCTGCACAGAACTTCAAGTGGAACAATTGATGATTGATCTCTCAGGAGTAGCGATCATCGATACCATGGTTGCTCATAATTTGTTTCAAGTCATCAACTCATTGAAACTGCTTGGGGTTAAAGTAGTGTTAACAGGGATTCGCCCTGAAATTGCTCAGACTGTTGTCTCTTTAGGTGTTAGTTTTGAGGGAGTTTCTGTATGCGGAAGCCTGCAGCAAGCCATCACAATGGTTGGATTTGAACGAAAAAATGAAAAGCCTGCTTCCTCAGGAAACTCTATATTTTAAGCCCCAAAAGCTGATTATGCCTGAAATATGAACGGCGGCAGATCAGCTTTTTTATGTGGGATAAAACAGGAGAATGGAACTGTGATAATTGTCGCTGTTATTGTTTGGTACGTGTGTGAATGACTAAATAGCCGGTAAAATAGTTTAGCTGCATCTAAAAGATTGAGGGCTGAGTCTTTTCGACTATAATGAAATTTTTTCCAAATAAAACAAATAAATCCTTTAAATGATTTAGTATTTTGTAAACTATTAAAGGCAATTCACCCTTTTTACATTAGGGATACCACGCAGTAATACCCATTCTTCATTCTTTTACAAATACCTCTAACATAAAAGTCAGAGGAGCAGCCGTGGAAGTCAAAGTAAAAGATGACTACGGCAATAGCGCAAGTCAAACGGCACAAGGAAAACTGAATATCGATTAAATAAATCTATATATACTGAAAGAAGCCAGCTGAATGGTGATCAGCTGGCTTCTTTCCCCTTTTTTATATCATTTTGGAGAAAACTCCATGTTGAGATTGGTTTTTATGCTGGTTTCGGTTTTTTATTTTCAAAAGGGATGTATAGCATATTTTTGATTTTCTATCATATTGGGCCTCGCATAGTAATGCTCAGCTGAATGCATACCAGCAATATACTTTAAAGAACTTTTTTATTAATGAGGCAAGAAGGCGAGCTGATAGAAAAACAATACTGCAAACAAATACACGAGAAACGGTACTTCACGCCATTTGCCGCGGGCAATTTTTAATAGCGGGTAGGAGATGAACCCGAAAGCAATCCCTGTTGCGATGCTTGATGTCAGCGGCATGGTCAAAATGATAATAAAAGCAGGGAACGCTTCGTCCAGCTCATCCCATTTGATCTTTCCTAAAGCTCCAAGCATCAGGCTGCCGACAATGATCAACGTCGGAGCTGTTATCGCTGAAAGACCGGATATAGCCCCCACCAGCGGCGAGAAAAAGGCAGATATGATAAAAAGAACGGCAACTGTAACAGATGTAAGGCCTGTACGTCCTCCTGCAGCTACACCAGAAGAAGATTCAATATAAGCGCTTGTCGGGCTTGTTCCAAGAGCTGCACCTACTGTAGTGGCTACAGAATCTGCAAGCAGCGCTTCACGGGCCTTTGGCATTTTATTATTTTTCATTAACCCGGCTTGCTCAGCGACACCGACCATTGTTCCAGTTGTGTCGAAAATGGTTACGAGCAGGAAGGAGAAGACAACGGCGAATAGCCCGTAATGAAAGACGTCAGCGAAAGCGGTCATCGGATCTCCGAAAATGAATAAAGATTTTGGCATCTCCGGAACGGAAACGATGCCGTTGAATTTTAATTGGCCGGTAAAGTACGCAATAATTCCGGTAATAATCATTCCAAAGAATAGCGCACCATTCACATTCAAAGCCATTAAGATGAGCGTAATAGCCAATCCGGCGAGCGCAAGCATAACGGAATGAGAATGAAGGTTTCCCAAAGCGACCAAATTTTCTTTATGAGCGGTGATGATCCCCGTCATGCGCATTCCGATAAAGGCGATAAACAATCCAATTCCAGCGGTGATGCCGTATTTTAAGTTGGCGGGAATCGCCTCGATTAATTTTTCGCGAAAAGGTGTCAATGATAGAATGACAAAGATAATACCGGCTACGAACACAGCGCCAAAAGCGGTTTGATACGAGATATTGGTATGGTTGCCGACGACTGAAAAAGCGAAATAGGCATTGAGCCCCATTCCCGGTGCGATGGCGATTGGCAAGTTGGCGAACAGTGCCATCCAGAGCGTTCCAACAACCGTAGCGATAATGGTTGCTATGAAAACTGTATTAAAAGGAACCCCGGCAGAGTGAAGAACAATAGGGTTGACGACAACGATGTAGACCATCGTTAAAAAGGTTGTAATCCCTGAAATGACTTCGGTTCTTACGTTAGTTCCGCGTTCTTTTAGTCTAAAGAATGATGAAAACATGGGTGTACCTCCAATAAATACGAACGTTTTTTTGAATGCTTAATTATAATATTCGTTTTTAGGATGTAATGCAATCTATTTAAACACGTTTTCCCTTTGTATTGTTACCTCTTTATCTTCATATGATACGAGGGTAAAAGGCATTGCAGTCTTAAATCGCTGAGAGTTGTGGTAAAATAGAGATAGAAATGAAGTGATGTCGGGAGGTTTATCATGAAGGATATTTTCGGATCAGATCAGAATAAAAACAAAAAAGGCATGGGATTCACGATTTTAAGCGGTGACTCTACAGACGGCCATGGCGGTTACGGAGTAGGAGCGTTAAGCCTTGACCATATGACGCCTGTCATCGTAGACCCTGTTGATGGTGATGCCTATGTGGACATGGGTGCGATGCATGCCCGCAGTGATATAGAAAAGCGTATTAAATTTACGCCTGACCGAGCCAATACTCCAAATCCAAGGTTGTACTGGCTCGTCTGGGTAACGATTAACAGAAATGAAGAAGGGCCTTTCTATTACGGTGTGACTGCATGTGAAATGCAGATTGATGCAGAAGCACGGCGAGGCTATAAAAGCCTGCCTGAGCACGTGAACCGAATGGATAAATCATTAAAAGGCCATGTTATCATCGACGACATGGATGAAAAATCAAAAGTGCTGCTGGGAGAGTTTTTGAAAAACCATGATGAAGGCACGTTTAACCGTTCTCCAGAAGGAGTAAGGAAATTATTGCCATAAAATTGGAAGAGTTATGAACCTTTTTTGAACATTTTCTAAAAAACTTGTGACAATTCCGTGGAATACAGTAAACTGAAACTAGCATTGCACACACAATGTTGCTAGGACAATAAACAGCCCGGGAGCTTTCGAGCACCCGGGCTGTTTATTTTGTCGAGGTTTTTGTTCTAGCGCTTTTTTGAAAAGGCTGTTTTCATAACCTTTGTTGCTCTTGGGAGTGGTTGATTTCCGTTTCAGGCTGCTCGCTTTCCGCGGAGCGTGCGATAAGCCTTACCGGCGCCAGCGCCTACTTTCTCGGCGTAGGCGCCAGCGGGTCTCACCTGTCCCGCTAGTC
>NZ_JARMMC010000038.1:0-20037 GCF_036216745.1 Fictibacillus sp. B-59209
AAGCGCCTGCGGGAGTCTCACCTGTCACGCTAGTCCCGCAGGAGTCTCGCACCTTGCACTCCAATCAACTTTTCATTGAAGATTTTTCACGTCAAAGGAGCTGCCTGAAGGTCAATTTTCGACTTTCAGGACAGCCCCTTCTTTTTTTATTGTGCGGTTACGTAACCATATTGTCCAGCAATTACAGGGAACGATTTGACTGTATTTGTAATAATGACGGTGGTTTGAAGAGTGATCTGATCAAAAAGCCACCTTGCCTCTTCGTTATGCATTCTTATGCAGCCGGAAGAAACATGCTGGCCGATGGAGCTTTCATTGTTGTTTCCGTGAATGGCATAGGAGATTTGAGGGTTTACGGATAAGCCCATCCATCGGTCGCCGAGAGGATTCTTAGGATCGCCTCCAGCAATATGTTCTTTGTAATAGGGTCTGTTTTTAATCTTATTGGCAATTTTATAGATTCCCTGGGGAGTGGGGGTCGAAGATTTACCTGAAGCAATTGAAAATGTTTTTACAATCGTCCCGTTTTTATAATAGGCGAGCTCATTGCTATGAAGGTTAATGATCAATAGCGGATATGCAGAAGGGCTTTTTACCTCTTGGTTCGTTTCCTTATCTGGAGATGTTGGGTTCACCTCTGGTTTTTGAATTTTTTCTTGATTTTCTTTTTGCTCAACAGGAGGATACTTGGCTGAAGGATGAACGGATTTCGGGGAGCTAAATGAGGAGTGCTGATAGAAATAATAAGAAAAAGCAAACAGCCCAATGGCTAGAAATACAAGAATTCGGTATCTGAGTTTCACAGTTGATGTCCTTTCTATGGATGAAATATAAGAATTGGATGATAAATAAAAAGATCCATCCTATTTCATTAGACGTCATCAGGTAAGGAATGGTCTCTGTCCGAAATAAAAATGAGCAAAGCGCCTAAGAACAAAGCATGAAAGTTGCGAAGTGTACATAAACGAAGTAGGGTAAATATAATAAAACAGAGTTTTTTCTACACAAAAACTATACTATTAAAAGGCAGTTGGTGAGACAAAATGGAATTTATCCATACTGAATTTCAGGCTCGCTGGATGAAGAAATTACATGAGCTTAGTGAGAGATTTGCAGAGCGCGCTCCCGAACATGATCAGCAAGGCACTTTTCCATTTGAGAATTTCAAGGAATTGGGGGAATCCGGTTACTTATCCTTGACCGTCCCTAAAGAATACGGAGGACAGGAGATCAGCCTTTATGACTATATCCTGTTTCAGGAACAAATCGCCCGCGGAGACGGTTCTACGGCATTATCAATAGGATGGCATCTTGGTGTGGTTATGGACTTGTCTGAGAGAAAACCATGGGATCCTACAGTCTTTGAGAAGCTCTGCAAACGCATTGTGCATTCTCGAATTTTGATCAACCGTGCTTCCACTGAACCGGCAACAGGAAGTCCGACTCGAGGCGGGAAACCTCAGACGATTGCCGAACAAAAAGGGGATCAATGGATCTTAAACGGAAGAAAGTCCTTTACTTCCATGGCTCCTGCTCTTGACTATTCCATTGTGTCAGCTTCGGTCAAAGATTCAGACCAAGTATCTTCATTTCTCGTGTCACATAAACTTCCGGGTGTTTCCATTGAAGATAAATGGAACACGCTGGGCATGCGGGGAACTCGGAGCGATGACCTGGTTTTAAAAGATGTGGCCGTTGAACGGAATGATCTTGTAGAAACGGCCGATCAGGAGAATAATCAGCAGCTTCCAAAAGCCTGGCTTCTTCACATCCCGGCATGTTATATCGGAATCGCCAGAGCTGCCCGCGATTATGCGGTTTCCTTTGCAAAAAATTATAGGCCTAACAGCTTGAAAGGACCGATAAGTGAAGTTCCTGAAGTGCAAAGAAAAATAGGATTGATGGATTTGGAGCTGTTAAAAGCAAGACAGCTCATGTACGGAGTCATTGAACAATGGGAAAAATATCCTAAAAAACGCCAGTCACTCGGCAGTGCGCTGGCTGCGGTGAAATATGCAGCGACAAACAGTGCAAACGAGGTGGTGGATTTGGCCATGAGGATTGTTGGAGCACACAGTCTGTTTCAGGATAATCCCCTGCAAAGATACTATCGAGATGTGCGGGCAGGCCTTCATAACCCTCCGATGGATGACGCTGTTATTTCCATGTTTGCACGAAATGCCTTGAATGACTGATTAACAGGAAAGGGAGATCAAAGTTGAGATCTTCCTTTTTTGTTTTGGAAAATATTGTTTGGCCTTGAAGAAAGGATAATGACAATAAAGCGCAGAATATGTTGTATACAGGAACATCTTGAAAAGGGGTGGACAGGATGGAACGCAGTTCTGCAAATCAAGCGGCAAATCTCATTGGTGATTCAGCGGTACAAATGCTGCACAGCAAAGGGCTTTTAGTGGTCAGTGAAGAGGAATGGTCAACTCTTCAGCAGGAAATGAATACCTCAGAGCTTGAGATCAGAAGATTGAAAAAGGAATTGCTTCGATATGCAAGAAAAATCGCAACCTGGAAAACCTTTGGTAAATCGTGCAGCTAAGGTAAGATGACTCTTATTTTGGACTTTTTGCTGAAATAAGAGTATACATACAAAAAACGGGGAAGAGTAAATGAGAAATTATTTTACTCTGTTCTTCACCCCTTTACATAGGGTAGGGGGGTATGGTAATATGAAGGAGAAAAGGAGGCTGGTTGATTTGGAAATACAAGAACATGAATCACACTGTTCAACAGAAAGAAAAAGCCACCATTCTGATAAAATGAAAAGCAACCTGGTGACCCGTTTAAATCGTATTGAAGGACAGATTCGGGGGGTAAAGGGTATGATTGAACGTGATACGTACTGTGATGATGTTCTTACCCAATTATCAGCCATTCAGTCAGCGCTAAATAGTGTCGGGAAACTGCTTCTTGAAGGACATATGAGAAGCTGTGTTGTGGAAAGAATCCAGGAGGGCGAGCTGGAAGTGATCGATGAGCTCTTGGTAACTGTGAAAAAATTAATGAAATAAATCATACATCAGGGAGGTATAGTGATGGAGAAAATCATGCTGAATGTAAAAGGAATGTCTTGCGGACATTGCGTCAATGCTGTGGAAGGAAGCGTAGGGAAATTAAACGGTGTTCATCATGTTAAAGTACAGCTGGAGGAAGGTACCGTTGAAGTAGAGTTTGATTCCACCAAAGTTAATCTTGAAGAAATTAAAGAAACCATTGATGAACAAGGATACGATATTGCCTAATTGAAAGGACCAAAATGGACCGTGCTTAAACAGCACGTTCTCTTTTGGAAATGAATATACCCTATAAGGGTATAGGAGGGTATTCTTATGAGTGATAAATCAAAAGAAATGAGTATCCCGATTTCTGGCATGACTTGCGCTGCCTGTGCATTGAGAATTGAAAAAGGCCTTAAAAAAATGGATGGTGTTTCTGATGCAAACGTGAATTTTGCTCTGGAAAAATCAACAGTGGTTTATGATCCTGAATTAGCAGGGCCGAAAGATTTTCAACAGAAAATCAAAGATCTCGGCTATGATATTGCGGGAGATAAAGTGGAATTCAATATAAGCGGAATGACCTGTTCTGCTTGTTCTGCTCGAATTGAAAAAGGGTTAAAGAAACTGTATGGCATACTGGATGCGAATGTGAACTTAGCGCTGGAAACAGCCACGGTCAGTTACCAGCCTTCTGAGATATCTGTTTCTGAAATGATTAAAAAAGTAGAAGACCTTGGATATGGGGCAAGTTTGAAAGAGACAGACGGAAATAAGGCTGCTGATCTCAGAGAAAAGGAAATTCAGAACCAAACCGGCAAGTTCCTGTTTTCACTTATTCTTTCTTTGCCACTTTTATGGGCCATGGCCAGCCATTTTTCGTTCACTTCCTTTATCTATCTGCCTGATATGTTCATGAATCCATGGGTTCAGCTCGCTTTGGCAACGCCCGTTCAATTGATTGTAGGGAAACAATTTTATACAGGTGCATATAAAGCATTGAAAAATAAAAGTGCAAATATGGATGTACTCGTTGCATTGGGTACATCCGCCGCTTATTTTTACAGCCTTTATTTGACCATACAGGCAGCAGCCAATGGCAATAACATGCCTGAACTCTACTTTGAGACTTCGGCTGTCCTTATCACCTTGATTTTACTCGGTAAATTGTTTGAAGCGAGGGCAAAAGGAAGATCTTCTGAGGCCATAAAAAAACTGATGGGACTTCAGGCAAAAACAGCGCTTGTAATCCGTAACGGAGAAGAGCTGGAACTGCCATTGGAAGAAGTTGTAGCAGGAGATGTTGTTTCAGTCAAACCAGGTGAAAAAATCCCGGTTGACGGAGAGGTTGTTGGAGGCTATTCTGCTGTCGATGAATCCATGCTGACAGGGGAAAGTGTCCCTGTTGATAAAGCATCAGGAGACACGGTCATTGGAGCAACGATCAATCGTAATGGTTTTTTGAAAATCAAGGCAACGAAGGTTGGAAGAGATACAGTGTTATCCCAAATCATTAAAGTGGTGGAAGAAGCACAGGGCTCAAAAGCACCGATTCAGCGCTTAGCAGACAGAATTTCTGGGATTTTTGTTCCGATTGTCGTCGGTTTGGCTGTTGTAACCTTTCTCATTTGGTTTTTCTGGCTTGTACCCGGAGATTTTTCAGGAGCTCTTGAAAAACTGATCGCCGTTCTTGTCATCGCCTGCCCATGTGCGCTCGGTCTGGCAACCCCGACATCGATCATGGCCGGATCGGGACGTTCAGCTGAGTTCGGCATTCTTTTCAAAGGCGGGGAGCATCTAGAAAATACACACCTGATCGATACCATTATTTTAGATAAAACAGGAACAGTCACGAACGGAAGACCGGTTTTAACAGATATATTGCCTGCTTCAGGGCTTTCTGAGCAGGAGCTGTTAGTTCTTGCTGGAAGCGCTGAGAAAAATTCAGAACATCCTCTCGCCCAGGCAATTGTTGAGGGAATGACGGAACGGGACCTCATGCCTCTTTCCTCCAGCAGATTTGAAGCCATACCCGGACACGGTATCCAGGCTGTGGTCGATGGAAAAAGAGTACTTATAGGTACAAGAAAGCTGTTGAATGATCATGATATACCACTGCAGGCTATTCTTGAAAAAATGGAAGAGCTGGAAGAGCAGGGCAAGACGGTGATGCTCGCAGCTATAGATGGAGAGTACAGCGGGATGGTTGCTGTGGCCGATACGATAAAAGAAACATCCAAGGAAGCCATCAGCCGTTTAAATGCGATGAACATTGATGTATGGATGATTACCGGAGACAACACAAGGACCGCAAAAGCGATTGCCGATCAGGCTGGCATCGAGCAGGTTATTGCAGAAGTGCTGCCAGAAGGAAAGGCTGAAGAAGTGAAAAAACTTCAGCAGAAAGGCAGAAAAACAGCAATGGTAGGTGACGGTATAAATGACGCACCAGCACTTGCTGCAGCTGACATCGGGATGGCAATCGGAACAGGCGCGGATATAGCGATGGAAGCAGCTGATATTACATTGATCCGCGGTGATCTGAACAGTATTGCTGACGCTATTTTTATGAGCAAACGCACGATACGGAACATTAAACAAAATCTTTTTTGGGCGTTTGCTTATAATGCACTTGGCATCCCGATCGCTGCCAGCGGGTTTTTGGCTCCGTGGCTCGCAGGAGCTGCTATGGCATTCAGCTCGGTATCCGTTGTATTGAACGCGCTTAGGCTTCAAAAAATTAAACTGTAGAGGTGAGTTTTGATGAAAAGCAAAAACATCCGCAACTGGGTGCTGTCTGCTGTTGGTATCCTCATTCTGATCATGGCTGGCTATGCTGTTTATGACGTTTTAGAAGGCAAGGACGGGAAGAGGGAGCAGGCCGGCCATCAAGGTGGTCATTCAGAAATGCCTGGCATGGACCATGGGAATAAACATGGAGAACATGATGGACATAGTTCTGGTGATTTGGCCAAAAGTGAGGTTAAGCCTTCCGTCAGCTACAAAGATGGTGTCATTTCGATTCAGTTAAAAGATCAAAAAGGCAGGCCTTTCGATGAGCTGGAGGTCAATCATGAAAAGCTGATGCACTTCATTCTGGTCAGCGAAGATTTAAAACAATACAATCACCTTCATCCTCAAAAGACCAGTAAAGGCTCGTTTGAAGTAAAGCACAGTCTGCAGCCTGGAACCTACAATGCATTTGTAGACATCAAGCCCAAAAATAAAGCTTATGCCGTTGCCCCGTTGAAAATTGAAGCGGGAAGCCATGGAAATCATACTCACCAGCCAGAATTGAAGGCAGATACCACCTTTTCAAAAACAATTGATGGACACAAGGTATCATTGACGCCAAAAGAATTTAAAGCTGGCCAGCCTGTTACGCTGCAATTTAGCATGGGTGATGCAAAACCTGAACCTTATCTTGGAGCACGTGGCCATGTTGTGGTCTTAGATCATACAGGAGAAAAATATGTCCACGTTCATCCTTCCACTCCTGAAGATACAAAATTTGAGACGGAATTTGAGGAACCTGGACTTTATAAATTGTGGGCGGAGTTTAAGATCAATGGGAAAGTGATCACCTATCCATTCATTATTGAAGTGAAGAAATAGCAGAATACAATAAAAGCTGACTCATTTGAGTCAGCTTTTATTGGTATAAATTATTGTTTGTGATGTGTCAGTGGAGATTAGTGCTTTCAGTTTGTGGTCCAGCTGAGAAAGAATGTTTTTTATTTTTTCTAATGCTGAAGAAAATTGCCGCCAGCCAAACGACGACCAGCACGGTATAGACCGATTGCAGTGCTGTACCGGAGATTCCAGCGGACTGCAAAAGCGTCCGGGCGTTCGTTACAATAATCAATCCTCCAACAACTACACCTAAAATATGCGAAGGGATAATGCGGACGAGCCATGCTGCGATCGGTGCTGCGATTAATCCTCCCGCCATGAGGGCGATAACCCACATCCAGTTGACCTGCTCCCATCCGAGAGAGATGAGGAAACCGAGTGTAGCAGAAACGGCAACAGCAAATTCGCTCGTATCCACGGAACCGATGACTTTTCTTGTTGTTGTGCCGTTTTTGGCTAACAGGACAGGTGTGGCTACCGGTCCCCAGCCTCCTCCTCCGGTGGCATCCAAGAAGCCAGCAACAAGTCCGAGCGGGATGAGCTGCTTGCGGCTGAACGCTTTTTCATGATCAACAGGCTTGTTGTTCTTTTTAAATAAAAATCGGTACAGAATAAAGAAACCAAGGAACAGCAGGAAAAAGGAAATATACGGTTTTACTGCGTCGCCAGGAAGATTGGATAAAAAGCAGGCACCGGTAAATGCCCCAATGGATCCCGGAATAATGAGACGAAAGATAATTTTACGGTCAACATTACCGAACCTGATGTGTGATGCACCTGAGGCGGCTGTCGTAACAACCTCTGCAAAGTGAACCGAAGCCGAAGCAACCGCCGGAGCGATTCCGAAGGCCAGCAGCAGGGAAGTCGAAGTCAGTCCGTAAGCCATTCCGAGTGACCCGTCAATCAGTTGTGCAACGAGTCCAATCAGGGCCAGGATGATCAGTTTTTTCATTTTACTCCTCCTAACAAATAAAAGGCCCTTAACAGTAAAGTTAAGAGCCTTCGGTTTTTCCGATCAGCAGTGTATCTCTTTTCGAATTTAGTATCTACTATATTCAATGGAATGAAAGTCTGTCAATAAAATTTTTGGATATTTCAATAAATATTTTTTAATCCGATAAGAATAATAGGGTTTGCGAAAGCATAAATGTGTGTTATTATTTAAAAAAATAAAAAAACTTATCCAGAGCGGTGAAGGGAACTGGCCCGATGAAACCCGGCAACCTGCATTTTTTTGCAAGGTGCTAACTCCAGCAGAATGTTTATTACATTTTGGAAGATAAGGTAATATGTTTACCTCGTCAGTCTTTCCGAAATGGAAAGGTTTTTTTATTGCCATTTTAATTCCTAAAAAAACCTAACAAAGCATATTAAACGAGGAGGTTCTGATGTGGTAAACGGTAAAAGCCAGGATGAAATTTTTGAACAGTTAAAAGAAATGCTGAACAGTATCAAGTATGGGTCCATCACGTTAATTATTCAGGATGGAAAGCTGATTCAGCTGGAAAAAAACGAAAAGGTACGTTTTAAATAAATATTCGCTGACTAGAAAACTAGAGGCGGTTTTAACATAGCAGGATGGCTGCTTATGGTTAAAGCTGCCTTTTTCATTGGAGGGGTGGTTAACATGCTCAAGTTTGACACATGGAAAGAACAGGAGTTTACGTTTCCGGAAGACAGTGAAACGAAGGGGGCACTCGAAGTACTGAAATGGGCGTATGAGCAATATGGAGCTGCACTCGTTTATGCGTGCAGCTTCGGAATAGAAGGCAGTGTCCTGGTGGATCTTGTATCCAAGGTCAAACCAGATGCAAGAGTCGTTTTCCTGGATACAGGCCTTCACTTCAAGGAAACGTACGAGGTGATCGAAAAGGCGAAAAAAAGATATCCGGAAATGAAGATTGAGATGAAGAAGCCTTCGCTGTCCTTGTTGGAACAGGCGGAAAAGCATGGCAGCGAGTTATGGAAAAGAGAACCGAACCTCTGCTGTTATATACGAAAGGTAGCCCCTCTTGAGGAAACACTGAACGGAGCACCGGCATGGCTGTCGGGTCTCCGGAGGGAGCAGTCGGCAGGGAGGAGCAATGTTCAGTACATCAATAAGGATGAACGTTTTAAATCCGTGAAAATCTGTCCGCTGATCCATTGGACGTGGAAGGAAATTTGGAGATACGCCTACAAGCAGAATCTGCCCTACAATCCGCTTCACGATCAGGGGTATCCGAGCATCGGCTGCGAGCCGTGCACGCTTCCGGCTGACGGATCGGGTGATTCCCGCTCAGGACGCTGGTCAGGGCAAGGGAAAACAGAGTGTGGACTTCACGAATAATAAAGTAAAATTACAGGAGGAATTAACATGACATCAATTTTGCCGCATGGAGGAAAGCTGATAAACCGTTATGAACCAAATCTGCCAACGGACCACATTCAAAAGGAAATGGAACTGGATGCTACATCCTTAAGTGATCTTGAACTGATCGGTGTAGGAGCCTACAGCCCAATTACCGGTTTTCTAAATGAAGAAGACTATCAATCTGTCGTTGATTCTCTACGTCTTGCTGATGGAACGGTTTGGAGCATTCCAATCGTCCTTCCAGTTCATGAAAAACAAGCCAGGACGCTATCAGCAGGAGATCAGGCGAGGCTCGTATTTGAGGGTGTAACGTACGGAGTCATCGAGGTGGAAGACCTTTACCGCCCGGACATTAAGCATGAAGCAGAGCAGGTCTACCAAACGGCAGATACTGCACACCCTGGGGTTAAAAAACTTCTGGAACGCCCTTCTTACTATGTCGGAGGATCAATCACTCTCGTAAAGAGGCCTGAAAAACAGAGGTTTACTGAATATCGTCTGGATCCAGCTGAAACCCGCCAAGTCTTCAGAGACAGGGGATGGAATACAGTTGTAGGTTTCCAGACAAGAAATCCTGTGCATCGAGCACACGAATACATTCAAAAAACAGCCCTTGAAACCGTAGATGGACTGTTCCTGAACCCGCTTGTTGGAGAAACGAAATCCGATGATATTCCCGCTGATGTGAGGATGGAAAGCTATGAAATCCTGCTTGAAAACTATTATCCGCAAGACCGGGTATTCTTGGCCGTATTTCCGGCAGCGATGAGATATGCAGGACCGAGGGAAGCCATTTTTCATGCGATGGTCCGCAAAAACTTCGGATGCACACACTTTATCGTTGGAAGGGATCATGCAGGTGTGGGCAATTATTATGGGACGTATGATGCACAAAAAATCTTTTCCAGGTTTACTCCGGAAGAACTAGGCATTACACTGATGTTCTTTGAACATAGCTTCTATTGTACAAAGTGCGAAGGAATGGCTTCATCGAAAACATGTCCTCACAGCAAAGAGGATCATGTGATTTTGTCAGGCACTAAAGTGAGGGAACTGCTGAGAAATGGAGAGCTTCCGCCAGCCACCTTCAGCCGCAAAGAAGTCGTAGAAGTACTGATCAAAGGTCTGAAAGAAAAAACAGTAATCGCATAAGGAGGAACATGATGAGCCAAATACAGAACATTACATGGCACCAGGCGGCCGTATCAAAGGAAGATAGAAGAACACAAAATGCCCATCATAGTTTCGTAATATGGCTGACAGGGCTATCGGGTTCAGGAAAATCGACTCTTGCCAATGAGGTTGCTAAAGAACTGTTTCGGCGGCAGGTGAAAAACTATGTGCTGGATGGCGACAACATACGCCACGGCTTAAATAATGATCTTGGCTTTTCAGACGAGGACCGGAAAGAAAACATACGCCGGATCGGTGAAGTATCCAAGCTGTTTGTAGACAGCGGAACAGTTGTGCTGACGGCATTTATCTCACCATTTAAGGAAGATCGGGATCAGGCGAGACAGATCTTAGGCAGTGATGAATTCCTTGAAATCTTCGTAAAATGTCCGCTCGAAGAATGTGAAAACCGAGATCCGAAAGGACTTTACCAAAAAGCAAGAAAGGGAGAGATCAAAGCATTCACTGGGATCGATTCCCCATACGAGGAGCCGGAATCTCCAGAATTTACAGTGGATACGAAGGCCTCGACGATTGAGGAATGCACGGCCGAAGTCATCTCTTTTCTTGAAAGCAAGAATCTGATCAAAAGGAAGGAATAATCGTGGCCTATAACAGCAACAGTTTTGAAATCTATGAAAGGGAAACGATACTAAACAGCTGAGGCAGGTGAATGAAATTGAGCAAAGTGTATTTAGTGGGTGCTGGACCGGGGGATGCGGAATTAATCACCATCAAAGGAGCAAGATGTATTAAGGAAGCTGATGTTATTCTTTATGACCGGCTTGTTAATAAAGATCTGCTGGATTATGCAAAGCCAGGTGCAGATTTGATCTATTGCGGAAAGCTCCCTAATCTTCATACGATGCAGCAAGATACGATCAACCATTTTTTAGTGAAGTATGCCAAAAAAGGAAAAGTTGTCACCCGGTTAAAGGGTGGTGATCCTTTTGTATTCGGCAGGGGCGGTGAAGAAGCGGAAGCTCTAGTTAAAAATCATGTGGAATTTGAAGTGGTTCCAGGTATTACATCTGGAATTGCTGCACCGGCTTATGCTGGTATACCAGTTACTCATAGAGACTATGGAGGCAGCTTTGCTATTGTCACCGGCCACCGGAAAGAAGGAGAGGACGAGAAGCAGAGATGGGAAAGCCTTGCTAAAGGAATTGATACACTTGCAATCTATATGGGTGTTAAGAACCTCCCTTACATCTGTGAAAGTCTCGTAAAATATGGGAAGAGCAAAGAAACACCAGCTGCTTTAATTCAATGGGGAACCTTTGGGGAGCAGCGGACGGTTACAGGCACTCTTGAAACGATTGAAACAGTAGCACGAAATGAAGGGATTCAAAATCCAAGCATGATCATCATTGGAGAGGTAGTCAAACTCCGCGAAAAGATCAGCTGGTTTGAAAAGACGCTAATAGAAAAGGATTCTTCTATTATAAGTGAGGCGTTGTAAATGAAAGCATTACTCCTCATCTGCCACGGCAGCAGAACAAAAGCAGGCATGGAAAAAGCATTGGAATTTGCGAAACGGTGCATGGGAGCCAGCGACTATCCCATTAAGGAAGTTTGTTTTCTGGAACTGTCAGCACCTGATATTTCCAAAGGGGTTGAAGCATGTGTCCGTCAAGGAGCAGCCTCCATCTGCGCAATACCGGTTCTTTTATTAACGGCAGCTCATGCAAAAAAGGATATTCCAGAGGAAATAAGGCTGCAGCAAGAACGGTATCCAAATGTAGAGATATCGTACGGGAAGCCTTTCGGAGTGCACGATTCTCTCTCTCATTTATTATGGGAGCGGATTACAGAGTCTGTTGATACGTTTCATAAGAACGCTGTAATCCTTCTCGTTGGAAGAGGAAGCAGTGACCCTGATGTGAAAAGAGATCTCAATGCCATTGCTGCAAATTTACAAAAGAACTATGAGGTGCCGCGGGTTGAAACGTGTTTTTTGACTGCTGCTCAACCTAGCTTTGAAGAGATGCTGAGGCTCTCAGGCTGGGGGTATCAGCAGATCATCGTTGTTCCTTATCTTCTCTTTCCCGGCATCCTGCTCAGCGGGATGAAAAAAGCCATAGCACAACAGCAAAAACAGAGTGATCAAAACTTTATTTTGTGCGAGGCGCTCGGATACCATCCTGTTCTGCAAGACGTTCTCCTCACAAGAATTGAAGAAGCAGAAACGAAAAGTGCGGTTGTGTAGCCATGTATCCGATCATGCTGAATCTTAATTGTAAGCCTGCTGTAGTGATTGGCGGAGGAGCTGTCGCCCATCGCAAGATTTTAGGATTGCTTGAGGCAGGAGCAGCAATAAAGGTGGTTAGTCCTGAGGCTGTTCCGGCGATCCAAAAAATGCAGCATGAACATCTCCTGAAATGGGATAAGAAATCTGTGGAACCAAGTGATTATAAGGACGCATTTATCATTTTTGCAGCGACCGATCAGCCGGAAGTGAATCAGCGGATTGCCGAAAATGCAGGAAACCACCAGCTGGTTAATGTCGTTGATCAGCCGGTACTTGGAAATTTCTCGGTTCCCGCGGTAGCCAGAAGAGGAAAGCTGGTCATGGCTGTTTCAACAGGAGGAGCAAGTCCGATTCTTGCCAAACGGATTAAAAAAGAGTTACTGGCTGCTTATTCAGAAGATTACGAGGCCTACACTCAGTTTTTATTTCGATGCCGAGAACGAATTAAAGAATGGGAAGCCTCCTTAGATGAAAAACAGTCGCTGCTCCATGAGCTGCTGGAAGAACGCTTCATTCATTCAAGAGATGAACAGGAAAATTTCATACGTACTCTAGAACAGAAAGTCTCCTTTTAAGGAGGCTTTTTCCTTTTGTAAGATGAATAATAAATAATCTGAATTTAATTTCCAAAATATGAAACTTTTTCATATTTTATCCGTTTATATAATTAGAACAACATGAAATTTTGTGGAAGTTCGACAATTTTTACCAATTATTCCAAGCGGTTTATGCTACGATATTCCCAGATATGGAGAGGGGGAAGGTGAATGGCTGATTACATACTTAGGTGGTTAAAACCTCATTAAGAGAAGGGGGAAGGCGTTATGGATATTATGGGGTATCCGATGGAAACCATCTATTTAACCGGATTAATCGTATTTGGATGCATCACCTTTCTATATGTTTTGGTCAGTGATCTCATCCATGGAGCATTTGAGGTTTTTTCCCACATTCTCAGTCCGACTCTTGTACTTTCTTTTTTTACCATACTGGGTGCATGCGGCTATGTATTGGAAACAATAACATCTGTTAACAGCTGGTTCATCTTAGGTATATCGGCAGGATCGTCTTTAATCCTTGTGTCCTTGCTGAACATTTTTGTCCTGATCCCGCTTGCCTCCGCAGAAGCGTCACTCAATTACGCTGAGGAGGATTTACGGGGGAGAATCGGTAAAGTGATTACTTCCATCCCGTCCGATGGTTTTGGAGAAGTCTTTATTGAGGGGATCAGCGGAAATATTGCCAAGACAGCGATCAGCCTGGATAATGAGCCGATCGGGCAAGGATCCAAGATTTTAATCGTGGATGTGAAAAGCGGCGTCGTTCATGTTATGCCTTATGAACAAACCGCATTATTGTAACTAATGAATTGGAGGAATGGAAATGACACCTATTTTTATCGCTGCGGGAATTGTTTTGTTTGTTGTAGTTGCCCTGATTTCTGTTTTTATTACAAAGTATAAGACCGCAGGGCCAGATGAGGCGCTGATCGTAACGGGAAGTTTCCTTGGCAGCAAGAACGTGAACATTGATGAATCAGGAAACAAGATCAAGATTGTTCGCGGGGGAGGTACCTTTGTATTCCCGGTCTTCCAGCAGTCCGAGCCACTGAGCCTGCTTTCAAGCAAGCTTGAAGTTCAGACACCGGAAGTTTATACGGAGCAAGGGGTTCCGGTCACAGCGGATGGAACGGCTATCATAAAAATCGGCAGTTCGATCGGGGAAATTGCAACAGCAGCTGAACAGTTTCTTGGAAAAACGAAGCAGGACCGCGAGCTCGAAGCTAGAGAAGTATTGGAAGGCCATCTCCGTTCCATTCTCGGTTCCATGACCGTGGAAGAAATCTATAAAAATCGTGATAAATTTTCTCAGGAGGTTCAGCGCATTGCTTCTCAGGATCTGGCGAAAATGGGTCTTGTGATTGTATCCTTTACGATTAAAGATGTAAGGGATAAGAATGGATATCTTGAGGCTCTCGGAAAACCGAGGATTGCCCAGGTGAAACGAGACGCTGACATTGCAACGGCAGAAGCTGAAAAAGAAACACGCATCAAACGGGCACAAGCGAATAAAGAAGCACAAAAATCCGAGCTTGAGCGTGCGACAGAGGTTGCAGAAGCAGAAAAGATAAATCAGCTGAAAATTGCAGAATTCCGCAGAGAACAGGACATCGCAAAAGCAAAAGCGGACCAGGCATACCACTTGGAGGAAGCGCGTGCCAAACAGGAAGTTACTGAACAGCAGATGCAGATCAAGATCATTGAGCGCCAAAAACAGATCGAATTGGAAGAAAAAGAGATTGCGAGACGCGAGAAACAATATGATTCTGAAGTAAAGAAAAAAGCGGATGCGGATCGTTATGCAGTGGAGCAAGCGGCAGAAGCGGAAAAGCGCAAACAGCTCGCTGAGGCGGATGCCAATAAATATAGAGTGGAAGCGATGGCGACAGCTGAGGCTGAGAAAGTACGTCTTGAAGGGCTTTCTAAAGCAGAAGCTGAGCGGGCCAAAGGGGAGACAGAAGCAGAAGTTATCCGTTTGAAAGGTCTGGCTGAAGCAGAAGCGAAGCAAAAAATCGCCGAAGCCTTTGAAATGTTCGGCCAGGCAGCTATTCTCGATATGATCGTGAACATGCTGCCGGCGTATGCGAAAGAAGTGGCAAGCCCTCTGTCCAACATTGATAAAATTACGGTTGTGGATACTGGCGGCAGCGGTGAAAACGGCGGAGCGAATAAAGTAACCGGCTATGCGACCAACCTGATGGCATCTCTTCAGGAAACCCTTAAGGCCTCATCTGGAATAGATGTAAAAGAGCTGATCGAGAATTTTTCAGGCAAAGGAAATGTTAGACAGAGCCTCGACGGACTGCGCTATGACCTTGCCCAAAAGAACAATGAACCCGCACCATATGACCGCAGTGAAGATCCATTGCCTGTAGAATAAAACAACTGAGGGGGCTGTCCAGAAAGTCGAAAATGACCTTCAGGCAGCCCCTTTTTGNNCCGCCGGTGCTTGCACCAAGAGGCTCACCGCACGCCCCGCGGAAAGCGAGCAGCCTGGAACGGAAATCAACAGCTTACAGACTTCTTGGACAGCCCCTTTATGTATTTCAAGAGAAGAAGGAATAACCGGGCAGGTAACGCAAAAGAATTTGGAGATCTTCAATGATCATTTTTCCCCCGTATCCTAAAAAAAGAAGGCCGAATACAAGATCCAAAATCGCTTGAAAGCGGGCCATTCCTTCCCGGATCAGCTGCATGCCGACAATAGGAAGAACGGCCAGATACCAGCAGGAATTGCCAGCCAAAAAGATAAGAGCGTTACTGAATGGTTCGGAAGCCAAACTTTCTGCGGTCACAAACTGAGGGAAGATACTAAGGAAAAACAGGCTAACCTTTGGATTTAGCAGATTGCTCCAAAAACCCCGCTGATAGGCGAGCAGTGCCGACAAGGCCATGGATGTGATGCTGGATGAATGTACAGCCTGGGGAGAAATTCTTCTGAAAATATTATTGCAGCCTAAATAAATTAAATATGCTGCCCCAGCCATACGGATAAACAAGTATAATAGAGCTGATTCTTTCAAAACGACAGAAAGTCCGAATACGGCGAGAGTGAGATGCAGGATGAAGCTTGTACGATTTCCTAAAAACGTGGCGTAGCCCATCCGCGTGCCATGGCTTAATGTATGCTTTGTCATTAATAAAAAATCCGGACCTGGCGAGGCAGCAAGAGCGAGGCCAAGCAAAAATAAAACGAGCATAGTTTGCCTCCAAATGTATTGGCTTGTATACTCTCACTATATGTTTGACTGTAAGGTTTCAGACACAGAAAGAATAATTAGAAGACCCGGGAGTTGGAACTTTGAAACTATTTCATTATCATTTTTGGACAGATAGAGTAGAAGAGACAGAAAGCTATTATCGGCGTCTGGGCTTTCAAGTAGAAGGCAGATACGCAATGGAAAAAGGAACGGTAACTCCCTACCATCCTCCATTGGAGTGGGATGATTTTCGTGAGAATGCTCTTATTTTTCGCATTATCGAAGTCAGAAAAGGGAATATCAATATAACGTTTGGAGCTGGAAAAAAGCCAATCTTTGACCACATTGGATATTTAGTAACCGATGAAGAACTGAAACAGCTTTGCAACCGTGCTGATGTGATGGGATGGAAAACAGAAGCAGGTGCCCGCAGGACTTTTATCTATACTCCATACCGGTTCAAGATCGAGCTGCAAACCCGCAAAGATGCAGTAGACGGGGGAGATGGCTCTCTGGCCAGGCTGGTAATCGCAAGCCCTGATGAAGCATTTGAAAGAGGACTGGAAAGGCTGTTTCACCGAGAAATGGAAGAAATCAGTTTTATTCAAGGAGCACAGTTTCACCTTCAGGAGGTTTTCATGGAAGGTGTGGAAGGAAGCAGCAAAGACCCGAATAAGGTCATTGTGACCGGATTAAACGGCGAGAAGGGGCTGTCCAAGAAGTNNCTTTCAGGACAGCCCCCTTTTTTAATAGTTGGTTTTGTTAAAGCTCAATGCGGATTTACATTCAGAGAAACATCACATACGAATGGCCCTTCAATCCTATTCCATCCAATTTCACAGAACAGATAGCTTGAACTCTTTTAATCCGTACACAAAGGTGCTCTCGACCGGTTCAAGGGAAAAGTTGCTGCTTTTCACAAATTTGGGATATCGTTTCATCCATTCTTCAATGGCGATTTCTGCTTCCAGCCGGGCAAGCGGAGCTCCAAGGCAAAAATGGATGCCTTTTCCGAAGGCGAGATGAGGATTTGGCTTTCTTTTGATATTGAATTGGCCGGCCTGTTCAAATTGCTGCTCGTCCCGATTCGCAGATCCCATCCATGCCACCACAATATCTCCGGCTTTAATCTGGGCATCGCCAAGAACGGTATCTTCTTTCGCAACACGGCTCATGGCCTGTACAGGAGAACGGTACCGCAGCACTTCTTCGATGGCAAGCGGGAGAGTGCCTTTTGGATTCTTGAGGATTTCCTCATAAATATAGGGGAACTCTGTGAAGCAAAAGAATGCATTGCTGATTAAGTTGGTTGTTGTTTCATTTCCTGCAACAAGCAGCAAAATGCAGAATCCGATGATCTCGTCTTCAGGAAGCACAGTGCCCTGAGCTTCGGCTCCCAGTAGAACGGAGATAATATCTTTTTCAGGGTGTTCTCTTTTATTTCTTATAATCTCTTTAAAATAGACATACAGCTCATGGTACGTTCTTTGCTGGTTCTGTTCCAAATGTTTTATAGCCTCGGGGCTGTTGTCTTTTGGCCCTGCGACTACCCAGTCAGACCACTCTTTGAATTTGGATTGGTCTTCGATGGGTACTCCCAGTATTTCAGCGATCACCATCACCGGAAGCGGATAGGAAAATTGTTTTACGATATCTATATCGGATGCTGGATCGACCTCGTCTAAAAGCTGTTTCGCGATTCGCTCGATCCGGGGACGCCATTCCTTCATAACTTTTGGAGTAAAGGCTTTGTTCACGAGAGCGCGCATCTGTGTATGTTTTGGCAGGTCAATGCTGATCAAACTCAATTCAATCGGGGACTTTTGTTCATCCTCCTGTTTTTTTGACCGGTTGGAGGAAAACAGTTCTTTCGTTTCCAGAACGTACTTTACACTCTGATAATCAAAGGCATCCCAGGCACCCCGTCTTTCATCCTTGCGAACTGGGCTTTCTTTCCGCATTTTTTCATACCAGGAAAAAGGTTCATATCTTTCTTCTTTCGTCGAAATTTCCTCTACTTGCCGAAATGCTGTTTGAGTAGAATTTTCCATGGTGGATTACCTCCAGTTTTTGGTAGTGGCTACATAAAAAGAATACGTCCAATGGAATGAAAGTACAAAGAATATTTATCTAAAACTTTTACTATTTTAAATATTCTGTCCTTATGATTAGTTTTTCTTATGTGATTGGTATGTTTATTAGTAATTTTCTTGTGTGTGGCTTATGCATATGATGAGATTGAGAGAAAGGAGAGAGGATAGATGGATATTAAAGCGAGGGTACAGCAGCAGTTTGGAAAAAATGCTGAAAAATATGTGAGCAGTCCCATTCATGCTAAAGGTAAGGATTTGGCACAAATGGTGGAGATCTCGAACGCAGAGCCACAGGACCGTCTGCTGGATATTGCAACAGGTGGCGGGCACACCGCCAATGTATTTTCTCCACTTGTTAAAGAAGTGACCGCGTTGGATCTGACGAGCGAGATATTGGAAGCTGCAAAAAGATTTATTGAAGGAAACGGTTATCATAATGTCTCGTTCGTCAAAGGTGATGCGGAGAAACTTCCTTTTCCAGAAGAATCGTTTGAAGTGGTTACGTGCCGGATCGCACCTCACCATTTTCCGGATCTTCAATCATTTATCTCGGAATCCTACAGGGTGCTGTCACAGGGCGGAAAACTATTAATCGTAGATAATACGGCACCGGAAAATAAAGAATATGATGAGTTTTATAATGATATAGAAAAAAGAAGAGACCACAGCCATTACCGCGCTTGGAAAAAGTCCGAGTGGATAACGTTTTTGGAAGAAGCCGGTTTCAGGATCGAGCAGATCAATGTTTTTAAAAAGACATTTACGTTTGACAGCTGGTGTGAACGGATGGAGATGAAAAAGGAGGAAAAAGATCAGCTGATTAAAAAAATGATAGATTCACCTTCACATGTTAAGAAATATTTTAGCATTATGGAGAAGGATGGAAAGGTTCAGGAATTCAGCGGAGAAGCTATTCTGATAAAGGCCGTCAAATAAGGAGCTGAGCATTATGGCAATTGATTTTCATGGAGAGGATAACAAATTATCCTACGCCACTAGAACAGCAGCAGATGATTGGAAGAAGATGATTGGACAATATCTGGCCTTGAAGGATTTTAGCGCGGTAGATATCGGCTGCGGAGGAGGCATCTATACGAAAGCACTGATTGAACTGGGCGCCAGGCAAGTGGCTGCTGTCGATTTTTCAGAAAAAATGCTGGAAGCAGCACGCGAGAACTGCCAAGGTTTTGGAGGACGTGTTCAGTATGTACATGGATTTGCGTGGAATACAGGGCTCGAATCGCTTACCGCGGATGTCGTATTGGAACGGGCAGTGATTCATCATTTGACCGAATTGGAAGGATGTATATCAGAAGCCTTTCGCTTGTTGAAACCAGGCGGAATGTTCATCATTCAAGACAGGACACCTGAGGATTGTTTGCTCCCAGGAACAGACACACATATCCGGGGATATTTCTTTGAACAAAATCCAGAATTGATTGAGAAGGAGATCGAGAGGCGTTATACAGGTGAGCAGGTTCGTGGAGCTCTTGAAAAAGCAGGATTTTCACATGTTGAAGAGGTCAAGCTTTGGGAAATGAGAAAACAGTATTCTTCTGTAAAAGACCTCACAGAGGACCTTAGAAAACGTACTGGCCGGTCGCTGCTGTTTGAATTGGACGATGAAAGATTGGAGCACTTAATCCAATACATTGAAACAAAATTGCGAGATGAACAGGAAATAATGGAACAGGACCGATGGACACTTTGGTTTGCCAGAAAAGGATAATGGTTAGGATGATGGGGCTTTCCAGAAAGTCGAA